>DRHD01000255.1 GCA_011049795.1 Porticoccus sp. | reverse complement strand
GACAGGTATACACTCAATCGGGATATAGCATACAGGACGGCCAAAAAATGAAAAAAACATTGCTGGGAATAGTAGCTGCTTGCGCTTTTGCGATTATAGCCACCGCGGCAGAAGCCCCCTTTAATGATGAGGTCCCGGATAAATACACCGTTAAAAAGGGTGATACCCTTTGGGATATTTCCGAGCTTTATCTGAGGGATCCTTGGCTTTGGCCGGAAATCTGGTATGTGAATCCACAAATCCGTAATCCACACCTAATTTATCCTGGCGATATTATCTCATTGGTTTACATCGATGGTCGTCCCCGTTTGACACTGGAGCGTGGCCGGAATGTGAAGCTATCGCCGGGCATTAAAGTGTTGCCCCATGCTGCAGCAATACCAGCACTGCCGCTGGATATCATCAATAATTTCTTGTCGCGCAACCGTATCGTTACTCAGGAGGAGATCGATGCCGCCCCCTATGTTGTTGCTGGCCATGAAAAACGCCTACTTTCTGGTGTTGGCGATACGTTCTATGCGCGAGGTCAGTTTGATGAAACGCCGGCATATGGTTTGTACCGAATTGGTAAACCCTACATTGATCCTGAGACTGAGGAGCTATTGGGTCTTCGAGCTCAGGATATAGGTTCCGCGAAACTCAAAACCGTAGATGCTGATATTGGTACCTTGTTGGCGACCAGAACAGTGGAAGAAGTTCGGGTTGGCGAGCGCCTCTTGCCACATGAAGAGCGGCGCCTGGAGTCTACGTTCTACCCTAGTGCTCCCGAAGATACCGTTGAGGGTGTCATTATGGCGGTGGAAGGTGGTATTTCCCAAGTGGGTCATTTGGATGTTGTTGCCATTAACCGCGGTGAGCGTGAAGGACTAGCGCCTGGCAACGTGCTCGCGATCTTCAAGCAAGGGGAAACTGTTACAGACAAAGTTGCCAAGGAAAAAATTACATTGCCCGATGAGCGTGGTGGCCTGCTGATGATTTTCCGGACTTTTGAGAAGATGAGTTACGGGCTGGTGCTCAGTGCTGATCGACCTCTTGCCGTCAATGATGTTGTAAAGAACCCTTAACCTAAGTAGGGGTTGAAAACGCCGACATCTGTCGGCGTTTTTTATGGACAAACCTTCGCTAGAAGTACAGGAAGCAACAAAGAGTACAAAGGACTACAAGGAGTGATACCGTGGACAAGGAGTCCAAAGCAGCATTGATGCTGCATTTTCATCAAGGCTTATCAACGGCTGATATTGGCAAACTCTATCAAGTATTTGGCTCTCTGGACGCTGTGTTATCGGCAGGCTCAGAGCTGTGGCCAGAGGCACTATCAAAAGAGCCACAATCAAAAGAGACGCTATCAAAAAGAGCCCGGCAAAGCCTCAACAGTTTGTTGCGGGACAAAACAGCCCTAGAGGCTCGTGCCAATGACACTTTAAACTGGTGCCAGGCTAATGAGGTACATTGCCTGAGTATTGTGGATCCGTTATTTCCGCCGTTACTCAAAGAGATTGCTGCACCCCCAACGCTGTTGTTTGTTCGAGGTGATGTTGGGCTGCTTTCTCTTCCCCAGATCGCTATCGTGGGCAGTCGTAATGCCACCGCCTCAGGAATTAATATTGCCTCAGAGTTTGCCAGAATGTTGGCGGGCAGTGGTTTTGCTATTACCAGTGGCATGGCGTTGGGCATTGATGGCGCGGCTCATATCGGTGCGCTTAAAACGGGCAAAACGGTGGCGGTACTTGGCACGGGATTAGATGTGGTCTATCCCAGACAACATCGTGAGCTATATCAGCAAATTCTCGATAATAGCGGCGTCATCATCAGCGAATTTTTGCCTGGCACGCCTCCACTGCCCGCCAATTTCCCCCGACGCAACCGAGTCATCAGTGGACTCAGTCTCGGCACGATGGTGGTGGAAGCGGCAATCAGGAGCGGCTCTCTGATTACCGCCAAATATGCTATGGAGCAGGGTCGAGAAGTATTTGCTGTTCCGGGCTCTATTCATAATGTGCTGAGCAAAGGCAGTCATCATCTGCTAAAGCAGGGGGCAACTCTGGTGGAGTCAGCTCAGGATATTGTTGAGCAGTTAGGAGGAATGTTGGCTTATACGGAAATGGAATCCAGCAATAAAAATATAGGTAGTGATGAAAGCGGGACGCTCCTTGCCGCCTTGGGGTTTGACCCAGTAGATATTGATACCCTGGTGGAAAGAACGGGGTTGCCAATTGCCACACTCAACCACCAGCTGATACTGCTAGAGCTCGAAGGGGCGATTGAAAGTAGTAATGGGCGATATCATCGGCGGATGTAAATTATTGCTATAGATAGATTATTCGGGTAGCCTGCCCTGTTTTTCTGCGGGGACGAAACCATGGGTAAACCCTTTATCGCGATATTAATGGGATCTGATTCAGACCTTCCTGTGATGGAGGCCAGTTTCGAGGTTTTGAAGAAATTTGATGTGCCTTTTGAAGTGAAGATTCTATCCGCACACCGTACGCCTGAAGCAACGCATAGCTATGTTCAAGATGCTGATGCTCGGGGTTGCGCAGCCTTTATTTGTGCAGCGGGTATGGCGGCCCACTTGGCAGGCGCCGTTTCGGCCAATACGCTGAGACCAGTGATTGGCGTACCGATCAATGCTTCTCTGGATGGCCTTGATGCACTGCTTTCTACGGTTCAAATGCCTGGTGGTATTCCTGTGGCTACGGTAGCAATCGGAAAAGCTGGCGCAAAAAATGCGGCTTACTTGGCAACGCAAATTCTGGGTGTATCAGACCCCCAATTGCATCAGAAGCTTCTTGATGAGCGTGCTGACAATGCTCGCATCATTCTTGAAAAAGATACTGCTCTGCAAGAGAAGCTGAATAACGGCTGAAACAACCGTTATGAGCCATCCCTACTATAGCCATCAACATATTGCCCAAGCCGCTGCTGTTTTAAACAGCAGCGGTGTTGTGGCTTATCCCACGGAAGCTGTTTGGGGGCTGGGTTGTGACCCGTTTTGTGCAAAAGCGGTTGAAAGAATATTGGCGATGAAACGTCGAGGCCGAGGAATGGGCCTTATTCTTATCGCGGCATCTATTCATCAGTTCCAACCATTTTTGGTGGGTTTGTTACCAAAATACCGAGACCAGTTAGATGCCAGCTGGCCTGGCGCTCAAACCTGGCTTGTTCCCAATAATCATGTAGCACCCCCATGGAT
>DRHD01000254.1 GCA_011049795.1 Porticoccus sp. | reverse complement strand
CTCTAGAGCATCCTCTCGGTTTTTCTCTTGAGTTCGAAACTTTTGCGCCTTGATCACTCCGACTATTTCCCTTCCCGATAATGAAATTGATATTTCAGCGATTCGTGCCCAGGGAGCTGGTGGCCAAAATGTTAATAAGGTTTCTTCAGCCATTCACCTTCGTTTTGATATCAATGAATCTTCTTTATCTGAGCTTTATAAGCAACGGCTATTAAGCTTGCGAGATCGCCGTATCAGTAAAGAGGGTGTCGTTGTGATCAAGGCGCAAAAGTTTCGAACTCAAGAGAAAAACCGAGAGGATGCTCTAGAGCGTCTGCAGCTACTTATTAAGAACGTTACTGTCGTACAGAAAGTCAGGCGACCAACCAAGCCGACGAAAGGTTCTCAGAAAAGGCGTTTGGACGGCAAAGCTCTGCGGAGTAAGACCAAAGCACTGCGGCGCAGTGTGACAGAGTAACGACTTCACCGGATTCATAAAGCCATGCAATCAAAGCGCGCCAGGCTGGATCGTTTTATCAGCGAACAGATGGGCATTAACCGTCGAGATGTAAGACCATTATTGGCTCAGAAGCGTATTGTTGTGGATGGCTCTCCTGCCACTGATATAAATCATGTAATCGACGAGTTCTCCCATGTGACACTGGATGACCAAGTGTTGCAGGACAATACCCCAAGTTATGTGATGATGAATAAACCTGTCGGCGTGGTAAGTGCCACCAAGGATGAGCAGCACAGAACAGTGATTGATTTACTGGAGAGACCGGATCGTCATCATTTACATATTGTGGGGCGACTGGACTTTAATTCCTCGGGGTTACTATTACTGACGAATGACGGTCGGTGGTCAAGGCAACTCACAACACCGGAAAATAACATTGCCAAGCTGTATCGGGTCACTCTGGAGAAACCAGTGACAGAAGCCTATATTCAGGCATTTTCTGAAGGGATGTATTTTCCTTTTGAAGATATAACCACTCGGCCAGCGAAACTGCATATTGTTTCTGATTATGTGGCGGAGGTGAGCCTTATGGAAGGGCGCTACCACCAGATTAAACGAATGTTTGGGCGGTTTGATAATGAGGTATTAACACTGCAACGCATTGCTATCGGTAACCTATCGTTAGACCCTTCATTATCTCCAGGTCAAAGTAGAGCGCTAACGGGCAGCGAAGTGATTAATATTTCAAGGGCCTGATGAGTAGAGCTTTGTCTGCATACAATTTTAGTGTCATGCAAATGCTAAAAGCGGGTGATCAGCTATTTCAAGTTGGTGGTGGTGTTCGGCTGAGTCGCCAATCCGTGGTGCGGAAGACTGGGATTTTCGTTTGGAGGTGACTTTTTTTATTCCCAAAATAAGGTTGCGAATACTGTGGTGATTAAACCTGCGTAACCAAGCGGTAAATATACAAAAAGGCTTAGAGAATTATCTCTAAGCCTTTTTTCTTGGTGGGTTCGATAGGTTGGTTTTCCCGCTAATTGAGTTGAAACTATGTCGTTAGCTCTTCTGCTGAATCTCAATCATCTTTTGTGCGGTCAGCGGGTGGTTCTCTCAGTATCTTCTTACCCGAAAACATCGCTGAGATCAGGTTTCCCCCTTCACGTAGTTCGGTCACGACGACAGCGAGGATATGTGTCAGGATAATGCTGAGCAGCACGAAGAAATTGTAGTAGTGAATGGTAATCACGGGTTTACGGAAGGCCCGCATCGCCTCATAGGCGGTCTCGTCATACATTTCCTTTGCATAGGGTACGAGCGTCGCTGGATCAACTCCAGAACTGGCTATCCAGCGAGCAATCCATGAACCGATGGGTGGGTAGAACAGATCTGTACCGGCCAGCATCAGCCCTGTGATGGCCTGCACGAGTAACAGCAAAAGTAGCAGGGAAACGGCGATACGCCCAATGGGGTTGTGGCCGAGATACTGGCGTGGACGCCCGGCTTTGACATCACCGATGTAGTCAAAGGCTTCTCTCATATAGCCTTTCCCACCGGGTAGAATTGCCCGCCATCGCGCATAGGGTCCACCAATAAAGGCCCAAACCAGACGCCACAACAGGTTTAGTGCGAACACATAGCCAATCCAAACATGCACTGTCTTAAGTAAGATTTTGCCCTCATTGGTGATACCGAGGGCCTTACTATTAAGGATGACCACGCCCACGGCAATTAGCCCGAGTACACATAGGAAATTAATCCAGTGAAACCAGCGAATATTGGCATCCCAAACAAGGTGAGCTTTAAGGTTGGTCATGACGGCGCTCCAGTGACTCATGGTTAAGGCTAATTCTAGCGATAAGTATTAAATCACGTTCATGTTCGGTGTTTCATTGATGCCGATTAATTCAACGATTATATTTTTCCGCCAGGTTTTCTTCGTGGGGTTTTATATTTTTTCGAAAACCCCAAATTGCCTGTCTATCTATATGAAAAAAATGTACCACAATTATTGGGTATTTCCACACTTCTGATTGGCTGGCACGGCCACATCCATCAATTCAGGATTGGGTAATATCAAGCCACCCATTAGCTCGGCATAAGCCAAGTATCCAACGTATAAGCCCGCCTGCTAGTATTATTGGTATTGTGGTCGATACCTTTGGTGGTCACAGTCGTTAAGGTGTTAGTCCAACTATCGTAAAGGGTGAGGGCGTAGCTTATGAATAGAGTTCAACAACTTCAGGCGACCGTTGATGCACTGGCCGATAAAGGTAAGGGCATTTTGGCGGCAGATGAAAGTAGCCCAACAATAGCTAAACGCTTTGATGCCATTGGCGCTGAGTCGACGGAGGAAAAGCGTCGCGCTTACCGTAGTTTGTTGTTAGCAACACCCGGTCTTGGCGAATTTATTAGCGGTGTCATTTTGTTCGAAGAGACGTTAGGACAGTGTGATGACAATGGTGTTCCTATTCCTGAATTATTGGTTAAACAGGGTATCGTACCTGGCATTAAGGTTGATAAAGGTAAAACCTCTCTCGAGGGCGGTGAGCCTGGTGATGAAATTACTGTGGGCCTAGAAGGCTTGGCTGAGCGTTTAGACGGTTATAAAAAACAAGGGGCGCGATTTGCCAAGTGGCGTGATGTGTATACCATTTCCAAACATACGCCGAGTCAATTGGCTATTGATGAGAATGCCAAGGTATTAGCGCGTTACGCGAAGGTTTGTCAGCAAGCCGGCATTGTGCCGATTGTGGAGCCCGAAGTATTGATGGATGGCGATCACACCATAGAGCAGTGTGCGAAAGTAACAGAAGCCGTACAACATGCTGTGTTTCAGGCTCTAGTGCAAGAGGGGGTTACTCTGGAGCATATGCTACTAAAACCCAATATGATTGTGCCGGGGAAGGGTTGTGAGAAACAAGCTGCCTCAGAAGACATCGCTCGTGAAACGGTTAAGGTTTTAAGAAGAACGGTGCCGGCTGCAGTGCCCTCTATTCACTTCCTTTCTGGTGGGCTGTCGGATGAAGCATCGACTGAACATCTGAATGCAATGAACCAAATCGGGCCGCATCCATGGGAACTGAGTTTTTCTTATGGGCGCGCGTTGCAACATCCGGCTTTGGTTGCTTGGAAAGGGGACGTGGCCAACGCAAAACAAATGCAAGCGGCGTTGTATAAACGAGCCAGGCTAAATGGCACGGCACGATACGGTCGGTACACACCTGATTTGGAGTAAAGGAGCTCTTGACTGGTTATTACCCGGTACTATGATCAATTTTCCAAAATATTAATCATTTTTAACCAAGGTAGTGAAATGGAGTAATCGTTTAACTACTTGTTCGTTGAATGAGTTGGGAGGAAAGGTGTCAGACAAAAGGTTGAACTTGGCTCCGTTACCAGAGTTGTCCCAGCGTATGGTTAGCTCATCAAGGTTTCAGTGGATGATGATTAGGTCAGCGAATATATCGTTCTTTTAATTGTTTTACTGACGGCTCATTGGGCGCGATCATCATCAATTGTGAAACATATTTTTTGATTGAATAAGTATTGCCGCTTTTTTCCAGATAGAGCACCAGAGTCATTAGCAGGTCGTACTGATTAGGCCAGCGTTTTGTTGCTTTTACCAAGGTTTTGGCCGCTTCCTTCGTCTGTCCCTGATTGTCGAGAGCTACAGCATAGACGTAGGCATAGCGAGCTTGTGCGTCAGCCTGCTCTATGGCCAATTTTAAATGGGGTAGAGCGCCGCTGGAATCACCCTTACGAATCAGCAGCAAGCCGTAACTGTGTTGTACGGCCCCGCTATCCGGTGCGACAGATAATGCCCGCTTAAGTAGGGTTTCTGCCTCCGTATCACGCGCTGTGCTACGGTAAAAATCAGCCATGTTAAGTAATACCATCACGTGATTGGGCTCAATACGCAGCGCCTGCAGATACGCATTTTCAGCAGCCTTTATATTCCCAAATTGTAGCTCTAGAAGGGCGATTGAAGCCTGAGTTGTAGGGGAATCGGCTGACACCTTGAGGGAGACGAGGTATTCCTCAAGAACTGGTGCTAGTGCAGCTTGCTGGTCAGGACGTAGTTGAGAATAGGTGTCCGCTAGGGTTTCTGCGAGCTGAAAGCGCACGGAACGACTTTTATCGTTCAAATGGGGTGACAAAAATTTCCAGCGAGTGTCTGGAGGCAGGGCTTGCATGGCGCTAACGGCTGCCCGCCTGACCATGGGGTTTTCATCCTGCAAGCTTTGTAGTGCTGTTTTTATACTGGCATTTGATGGGAATGCAGCAAGTTCCTGCAACAAGCTCGCTCTAACTATGTCGGGTGAGGAACCTTCATCAACCAGGTCAGTTATGGCTTGAGTAACAAGAACATCTCCAGTGCGTACACGTTGGCTTAGGGTGGCCCAATGGTCATTGTTCGGTTCTATACCCCACGTCGACAATTGCTCACTGGCCCACGTGTCATCTTTACCCGCTTGGCCTATATGGCAATTAGTGCAGGCATTGGGCGCGCCCAAAGTACGTGACAAGTCGGGCCTGGGAGTAGTAAAGCTATGGTCGCGCCGGCCATCCACTTGCATGTAAGTACGTTCGGGCATGTGGCAATTTACGCAGGCGGCACCGGTTGAAGCCTCTGGGTGGTGGTGATGTTTCGGTGTGTCAAATACTTGTGGTAAATGGCACTGCGCGCACAAGCCGTTGCCTTCTATTAACACTTTGCCACTGTGCGGGTTGTGGCAATTGCTGCATGTAACGCCCTTGCCGTGCATTTTACTTTGTAAGAATGAACCCATAACAAAGGCTTCTTCACGAATTTGCCCATCGTGAAAGTAGGAACCTTCATTTAACAATTGGAGGCGATTAGCATCGTGGAAATTTTTACCTTCGGTTGTTTCTGTCAATGGTGTTCGCAATGAGTGGCAGTCGCCACACATATTAATTTGGTCGGCATTTTTCTTGCCTTGTGGACTTGCAATAGATTCTCCGGGCTTGAATTGCCAGTTTAGGGCTGGGGAGGCTGGGGAGGAAAAGCCGCTGTTGTTGCCGGTGATTTTATTTTTCTTGGCTAGTTCAAGGTGTTTTTTCCCTGAGCCGTGGCAGGCCTCGCAGCTAACGTTGATTTCTGACCAGGTGGTGTTGTAGCTGTGTGCCTCAGCATCGTAGTTTTTGGTTACATTGGTTGAGTGGCAACTGGCACAGCGGTTATTCCAGTTCTGAAAATAACGTGTCCAGAAAAAAGGATGCTCAGGGTTAATATTTTCGTCGGGCTGTAGATGGAACCATTGTTGGCCGCCTTGCTCTTTACTGCGGCTATCCCAGGCGATATTTAGGGCCTGTACATGGCCATCATTTGTCTCAATTAAATATTGTTGAAGGGGCTTAAAGCCAAAGGTGTATTTTACTTTCAGGCCTGAGGTTCTCAATCCCTTCGTAGGGCTTACCGTGAGTAGGCGGTCTGTCTGGGTATTTTTGTTTGAATGCCAGATGGCGCTTTATCATGCCAGCGAATTGACCACCGGCCCATGGACCATATT
>DRHD01000253.1 GCA_011049795.1 Porticoccus sp. | reverse complement strand
GAGATGGAGTAGAAGATATCCACTCCCAACATTCCAACAGGGATTTCTATGTTGGGGGCATTCTCGACCGGGACATTTCGGACCTTCTGTCTGGGCTGGGCATCATATTGACGGAGAGCTTCCCGCCAAGCTACCTCTTGCCGCCATCGGGCCGAGAGGTCGTCTTCGAGATTGTGACTGAGAAATCTTTCCAGCTCTCCAATAGCCTCGGCACTTGGATTAAGCTTCTCGCTTTTAGGATGTGTGATTATGAGTTTTGGCATTATAGTCTCGCATCAAGTAAAACGTGAATAGCGCACTCGTCACCTACACCATCAGTGCCGACTTGCGTGTGGTCAATGCCGCCCCCGCGCTCACCAAAGTTGCGTAAAGCAGCAGCTCCACTGTCTCCAGCATCTGTTACATTTCTCCAAAGGGCATTAGCCGCGCTTGGATTAAAGAAGGTAGCAGTTGGGGTGCTTGCCATTGTAACCGGGAGATTTAAGTCAAGTCCCTGAGTCGCTACTCCTGCTGCGGAAACAAGCCGCGTTAATGCACCTGTCAGTCCTGCGCTTTGGGCTGGAGCAGTACCTTCTGGGAATGTTGTCCATAAATACCTTTGACACTTGCTGAGGGTCTGACTTCTTTCCTCGTGTTGAAACTCCGTCTGCGTCTGCCCAATCTCCAACTGGACCTTGCGTATTCTGAATCGGTCACTGGTAGCGGCTATTCCATTAATCTGGTTAGCGGTTGCCTTGTCAGTATTAGTCCACCCATCATTCAGTGGGGTTGTATCATTCAAGTTAGCCCCAGCAGCCATTATGAATATAGCCCTTAAACCAATAACACCGGAACCAGTAGTGATCCATGTTCCACCTACATCCGGTTTGATTGTAAATGCTTCATATTCATCTGTATCGGTTGTGTCCTGAACATACTCAATCACATAGATTCTATTTTCAGCACTATTTGTAAGGGCCAAGCAATAGGTTCCGGTTCTTACATGTCGATGTTCAAATGAAATCGTAATCTCTCGTGCCTCGGAAGTGCCAAAGCGTAATTGGTTGACATCATTTGCTTCAAAATTATGTCTGACTGAATACAGAGCCGCCGCATCTATCGCCACATCAGCAGTAGTTACTTCGTACTCAAGCCATTGACCGCTGGATAAAGTGACTTGTCTTGCAGTAAACCTTCCAGATGTAGTTCCCTCTTGACTGTATTCCCACAAGTCGGGACCGAAATACCCATCCGCTGCGCCTACACCCGTTGCTGTTCCTTCCCGATTAATCTGCATACCACCGTTGATGACTAGATTATCGTTACCGCGTAACGGGTTATCACCTGTTATGATGTTGGTCCTGTTTCCTGAATTGTCTTCCCAATTTGCACCCAAGGATCTCTTGAAACGGTTCAATGCCGGTTTAATATTAAATACGTTATGCTTTGCTCCTGAATCTATAACCAAAGTCTTAGCGGTAGTTGGATCGGGAGCTTGGGCACCTATAATAACGTTCCACACGTCATTTGCCCCTCCCGTCTTAATAGCAATGGAATTATCAATTAAGGCATCTAAATTAATATTGAACTCTCCTGTATTGTGCAAATTATGCACAACAATATTAATATTACAATCGCGTATCCAGTCGAGCCAAAATTTATGGGCAGCACCACCACCGACATCATCGATTCCCACACGGATACCCTCATCAAAACCGAGAATATCATTACCAACAACTTGAAAAATACCCATTCCTCCCAGACTTGAATCCATAAAAAAACCCTTACCTACATGGCCGCCACCGCCTTCATGTAACCCCTGCCACTCGATCCTGTTTGAAAGCGTAACTGTGCCGAATTCCGGGAATACACGTAGAGCAGAGCCGGTAGAACCGTTTTCCATGTCTATTAAACCAAAATGTAACTGCGCTCCTTGCCCACCTTTCCATATTACAGCATCACCACTGGTAGGTGAGTACCTGAAAATCGTCCCTCGTGAATCAAAAATACCATAGTTGGAGATTGGAATAGTCATTGTCTGGGTAAGAGCATAAACATCTCCAGCCTTTATAATTATTCGCTTAGAACTGACGACTCCACCTTTAACAGCATCCCACAAATCGACGAAATCTGTATTAGTCGCAATTATGCCACTTAAAGATCTAGCTTTGTATAGATCACCTTCTTTGAAGAGGAGAATAGTTTCACTTGTTGTTTGTTTATTGGTAGGAGCAAACGATCTGCTATCTTCAACATTCGTTATTGAACCGCTGGCTGTAGTAACTTTCATTAAAAGAGCTGAATCTGTGGGGACGGTAGGAGTAGTTGCAGAACCTGTATTTTGGAATAAATAATGAGTCCCCGATTCACGAGTCCAGTTAGTTATTGCTGAAGTTGTATCCTTGTGACAAATTACCCAGACATGAGTTGCGTCATCTGGGTATGTGATAGAACCTGTCTCTGTGATGAAATGGCCTCCAGGATAAGCTGTAAGGACACCAGCTGGAGTATGGGTCAGACTTGCGATAGTAGCCCCAAGACCACCAGCGACTATGAAGCCAGTGAACATATTCTTGAAGCGATCTGCATCCTCTTCGGAGAGGAAGGTGTTTAGAGCGTTCTCGAATGATGGACCTGCTGTTGGGAGTGGATTGATTGTCATAATTTAATTATCCAGCTAAGAGATACCCACGGCGGCATGTTTTCGTGGGCTGTGTCAGAACCTACACTTGCTGTATCCAGATCAGTAATATTAGGTGAGCCACTATCTGACAGTCCTGTATCCGTATCACCAAAAATTGCAGCTCCACCTGAATCGCCCTGAGTAAATTTTGAGGATGCAACTGCTGTACCGGCAGCTGTACTACCCGTGTTTTGCCTATGAGCATGAGCAGCCATTTCAGCAGCTGTGATTACATGCGTCTCTTCCCCGGCAGTGTCACCATGAGTTGTCATGGCTGTGCCGCCAGTACCGACAGCTACCATTCCTTGCATATCCGGTAATGTAATATTTTTATTAGCGGCGAAGTCTGCTGCTGCTGAAGCCCCTCGACCTGTAGAGACTGCTGCTTGAGCATCTGCCATTGAATCCCACAGGAGAGTGAAGAGTTGTTCTGTATCTGTGTTGGCTCTTTCAGTTCCTCCAGAAGAGGCATTACCGATTGTGTTTCCGTTTGCGTGAACCCACCCATCAGGAGGGGTTACGGCAAAGGTTCCGATCCAAGTACTTGTCACTCCTGTCGGAGAGAGTAAAGAAAGTTTGATTTTACGCTTCTTCTCCCCTGTTTGTGAAGCGTCCTCAATAATCATTTCATCGTCTGGAGTATCAAGATTGGAAGTGGTTTCGGTTGTTCCTGTAATATCAAGAATCACTCCGTTTGCGTTGAGTGCAACTCCTCCATTTGCTACTGTGTTGACTTGAAGTTCTCCCCCAGTAATTTCAAGGCCGGAAGTAGCAGTTAAAGCCAAATCGAGTAATAAATCCTCGTCACCGAAAGCATTCT
>DRHD01000252.1 GCA_011049795.1 Porticoccus sp. | reverse complement strand
GAGTATGTCCATATAGGAGGCTTCGCTGTTTGCGCTTGCTCTATTGTCTCTGCGATAAACAATGCTCCCGTGACCGCCTTATCAGCTTCCTTTTCCTCCCTTCGTACTTCAACCTGTGCTTTCTTGATCAACCTCTTTAATTGTGATGAAGTAGCCGTAGCAGAAGGCACGGCCCCTATTGAACGAGCCTTGTCAATAAGACCTAAACGAGTCTTCTCCGAGAGTGCAGCCCTCTTACATTCGACTGAACAATAAGTACATCGAACGTCTATATCCTTCATCTGATGACAATGACCGCACTCTCTCATTTCTCTTGGATGAGCTATTCGTTTTGACAAAGTTTATGCCTCCTATAAAACAGCAAAAATTACAACCTACTTTGAATTTGCACTAATAGCCTAAGTACCTCTTGCGTGTCTTCTCTCACTAGACGTGTGTCGGTACGTTGTTCCTCCAACTCTTTCTTAACAGCTTTCAAATCAGCCTTGATTTCAGCGGTATCTTCCGCTTGTTTTACCGCTAGCATTTGCAACTTCTCACGATTCAACTCAACCACTTTACCAGTCTCCCTAATCTTTGCTTCTAGTTTAGCAACTTCAGCAGCACTAGACGAAACTAACAAGCCCCCGTTACTAGCAGACCAAGTGAAGAAAGCCGCAAGCATAGTTAGAACAGCTAATGTCAACTTATAGTTTTTCCGTATCCATGTCATGACGTCTTACTCCTCTATACCTTTAGGGGTGTACCTTCAAACGTTCAATATTTAAATTTACTTGTGCTGTTTCGAGATCCGTTAATGCCGTCTGATGTTCAATTGGCAACTTCGTTTTATCGTTAGACGACTCGGCATGTCTAACCGCGTCAAATGAAAACTTATTAGCCAATCGTTGAAAGTGGTCTCGAATGAAACCCAATGCCTCGGCGTTGGTTATCGTCTTTTGGCCGCCCGTCAATTCATTGGCGCGAGAAACCATAAACGCCTTTATAGTATCGATATAAGAATCCGTGAATTCAATACGCAAGTTGATAATAGCCATTTTAAAATCTCCTTTCTATGGTGCTGAAGTTGTGTGTGCAACCTGCTGAGATGCCGTTGCCGTCAGGTCGATGGTGAAGTAGTGAATTGTGCCCGCTTTGTTGAACTGAATGATTAACTTGTCAGCCTTCATGTAGACGCGGAGCTGAACGTCGGCTGTCGGGTTAGCGGGGGTCGCCGACTCTTCGTCGATCGTGATGGCCGCCGCCGAGCCGCTGCCCGTGCCAATGTGCAAGGCGCTGGTCGGCGATGGCGTGCCAATACCGACATTTTGGAGCGAGTTCACCCGCATAAACTCTACCGGAGACCCGCCCGAATTAACCGTCTTGAAAAGTAAAAAGCCACCGCTTGTGACCCCATCCCGCACTCCACTTATCTGCGCGCGCCGTGCGCCCGCCACGAAAAAATCGTGGATGGTAGACGCAAACGATGCGCTGGAAGGATTGTTTAGGCGAACGGCAATCTCGGCGGCGACAGAGCCCGGCGTATCAACATGCAGATCCACCGCAGGCGTAGCCGTGCCGATCCCCAACCGCTTATTTATGTTATCCCAACTCAGGTTCGCATTGTCTTCATCCAAGAACCCACTGGAATCAGCAAACAGTACCGACCCTTGTGTAAAAAATAACTGCCCCTCAAGCGCAGTTTTCTTACGCACCACATTGTCACGTAAACCATTATGATGTTCCTTTACGATTACTTGATCCTTAATAACCTCCGGCGGCCAACTAAACGACATAGTAGTACCCTCCTACCCCTCAATTAGTAAACAATGTCAACCTCTTGTCAGTATCAACAATCTTCGCTTCTAACTTTTTGATCTATGCTGCGCTAGACGAAACTAGAAAACCTCCATCATTGACTAACCAAGTAAAGAAAGCCGTTGACAACGCCAACAGTGCCAACGTCAACTTGTAGTTTTTTCGTATCCAGATCATTTCATTCTCCCTCATTCGATTAGTTACTGTCCATCGTCTCAGGTACAAACTGAATAGTCATTATCACGCTGGTTTCTAGTTTGATTGGTAGGCCGAGTGTACTCCAGTAAATTGCATGTTTACCAATGATGACATGGTCATCTTCAAGGGTAAAATCAACAGCCTGATCAAACATAAGGGTAAACGGCTCGCCTCCCCCTATATTTCCTTGATGATACAAAAACGTATTGTCAGCCATTGGTGTTCCCAGCAAAGATCCTTCCGGCGCTGTTGAAGACATACCATGCAAAATACCAGCAGTGCAACCGCGAACATGGGGACACCAAAAAACTGAATAATTCCCGACTACAACAGCATCAAAAGTTCCTGACAGATGAAGCACCCTTACAACATGTCCAGCCGGAGGGTTGAATTCAACCCTGTGTATCGCCACCCCTGTCGTAGTGCTAGAAGGCTGGCCCTCACGTACTTCCGGCAGGCCTTCCATGATGGACGCCCAGTTCGTAGTCACCATGCACGTTTTTGGAGCAACGCAATCTTCTGGTTTCAACCGTGCATCAGCACATAGCGTAGCAATCAAAAAACCAAATACTAGTAATCGTGTCATGTTTTTTCTCCTTTTTTGTCTTTTCAACGGGCGACGGCCCGCTGTCTCTACTATAGCCTACTACGTTTCATCCAGTCTATACTACCATTCATCATGCCGTCCCAACGATGATGTAGAAGATGAAAGATGTGCTGCTAGCATTGCTTGAGAAGAACGTCACGCTCCCGCCCGTTGGCGTATTCGTTCCAATGTACTCTGTCGGGGTACCACCCTGTACCACAACAGCCACAGCGGAATCAATCGAACTGAGGCCGCTGACAACTACCTTGTTGCCACTGACAAGCTGTACTGTAGCCGTTACGATTTTCTTTTTCACGGTATCGTGAACCACGGCAAAGTCAGTGTTGACTTCAATAAATCCATCACCCCCCGAATTCACACCAGCTTCAACCTTAGCAACACCCGAAGTATTTTCTATAAGCAAATAACCACTATCAGCTTGACCCCCTGGTATACCTCCTGAATCTAACCGTGCTACTCCCGTACCAGCATTATTGAACAAAGACACTCTACCATCATTATCAATAAGCTTGAGCGCTGCTCTTGAAGACCCCAAAGCATTATTGACACTAATTGCAGTAAGACCCATTTCAGTGAGACGGAACGTAGCATTTTCTACACTAACTGTAGTATTTGAAATATCAACATGTGCTGAACCTGCTGAATTTGAAACAGTTATCTCAGCACCAAGTATCTTAACAAAAGATCCTGAAGTAGTCTGACTTTGCTTAAACCCGTCAGTGCCATTGATAACCATTTGCTGACCGCCGGAAGTCAACGTGTAGGTACCAGCGGAAATGTTCACTGAAGTGATCGTACCAGCACTGATCTTATCAGCATCCAAACTGTTGATCTTAGCCGTGGTTACAGCGAGATCTTCAATTTTCGCCTCAGTTATCGCGG
>DRHD01000251.1 GCA_011049795.1 Porticoccus sp. | reverse complement strand
TTTCTCAACTATGTACACCATGCAAGAGGTTCGAGCTGTCAGGGGAAGCCTTGTTAGTGATGATGACCCAGCCCAGCCTCTTTAGAGGGGACTAAGCTGGCATGCCATTAAATCTAAACTGAAATTAGCGGCAATCATTAAAGGTTGATCCATTGGGTCAACCTTTTTAAATTCAGATGTTGTTGTTTGCATATTTTTGGTTTTGTCATGGTGTACATAGTTGAGAAATGCTACTTGTTTAACGAAGTGCCCAAAATTAGTGATGTGGATCAGTTGAGGCAGGTACAACGTTCTACGGCACAGATCCCCTGTAATAAATACTACAATTTCTAATACCCGAGACAGCGAAAAACACGAAAAAACAGGGTTTGTATGTTTTTTCGCATTGCCTGCATTCTTCAGCGTCATTGTTTACGGCCGGTTGTGACTCAAATTCTACAGTTTTCAATACAGGTCTTTCGGAGTGTTAAGTTAAAAACAACGTACGAGAATGTATGACCAAAATGTACGAGTCCCCATTTCTGGTTTCCCGTGCATCTGGTAATGTGTTGAAAAATTAAGAATATTTCAACGAATTGGTGGAGGCGGCGGGAATTGAACCCGCGTCCGTCAGTCCGCTGCCGAAGGCTCTACATGCTTAGTTCAGTCTATTATATTTAACGTTTTACAGCCCGGCTGGCAGGGCGCGTAAACCGCGATTCCGGTAAGTGTTTAGTGAATCCACCCCGGACGAGCTTCATCACGATCTTGTGAGTATGACACCTGAGTGCTTCGCCGCTACCCTAAGGTAGATGAAGCGCTGGACGCACAAGCACGGCTCCAGTCAGATGGCAATCTACCGTTTCTTAGGCGGCGAGTGCGTAGTTGTCGTCGTTGGCAACTAATAGTTTGCGACTTTGGATTAACGAGATTGGTCACCATCTCGGCATGCACCCTGGGTTTTGTAACCGGCGTCGAATCCAAAACGCCCCCTGAGTTAGGTTTGGTAGCCTTATACTGTGTTGAGAAAAGCTCACACCTCACAAGGTAAAACCTAGTCTAGGATTCTAACACAGCATAGGCTGACCATTAGACCTTTTCTGAAGATGGAGATCAGTTAATCGTGATTTTTTACAGGCGAGCAGAGCTGTACCAAGATACGTCATAGGGAGCTAAGTAAGTGAGTGCTAACTTCAGTCAGTCTGTCATGTTCATGGTGGTCATTAGTACCTTGCCACCGTAGTTAATCAGGGCAAGCAGTGTGCCCACGACTAGAGCTACTTTGATGGCAGTGCAGTGTATATCAGCTGGCATGACGCTTCAGACGCTGTTTTTGTCGGTCCCAGTCACGATCCTTTTCAGTCTCTCGTTTGTCATAGTCCTGCTTGCCTTTTGCCAGTGCAATTTCGCATTTGGCCAGATGTCCCTTCCAATACAGCGCCGTGGCAACACAGGTATGTCCTTTTTGATGAACGCTTCGGGATAATTTGCTCAGTTCTTTGTGGCTTAACAGTAATTTGCGGGTTCTAGTAGGGTCGGTGACAAAATGGGTTGAGGCCGTATTCAGTGGTGTAATGTGAACACCAAGTAGAAATGCCTCGCCATCCTTTAGTAAAACATAGGAATCCGTTAGCTGTACTTTACCTGCTCGTAGACTCTTGACTTCCCAGCCCAGTAAAGCGATGCCTGCTTCAAACTTTTCTTCCAGGTGATAGTCGTGCTTCGCTCTTTTATTGAGAGCAATCGTTGTACTTTTCTGGGTATTCTTCGGTTTCTTAGCCATGGCGTGGATTATAGGCATTGGTTGCCGGTGCGCCTATGATTTTGTTGCACCACCCTTTCGGGAAAGCAAAGATTGGGGTGACGCTGGTTTTTCGCAGCACTGATTGCCGGTACAATCCGGGCAAGTCGATACAGAGCAGGTTAAATGGCAGAACAGAATCAGTCTGGTACAACAACATCTGGTGCGAAAAGAGGCATACATGGTGCTTGGGCTAGCCGTTGGACCTTTGTTATGGCGGCCACTGGTTCTGCGGTGGGGTTGGGCAATATCTGGAAGTTTCCCTACATTGTAGGAGAAAATGGCGGAGGCGCCTTTGTTTTGGTGTATTTGCTCTGCATCTTATTGGTGGGAATACCCATCATGGTCGCAGAGGTTATGTTGGGGCGTAAAGGTCGCCAGAGCCCTATCAATACCATGCGCTATTTAACGGAAAAAGCGGGATTGCATGGTGCCTGGAATGCCATTGGTTGGCTCGGGGTAACCGCCGGGTTAATGATTCTTTCCTACTACGCGGTGATTGCTGGTTGGGCGCTCCACTATATAGGTCAAATGGCTTCTGGAGCCTTTCAGGGAGCCAGCGCTGAACAGGCAGAGGCTATCTTTGGTACTCTTTTGGCGGATAAAAATACCCTGATTTATTGGCAAACTATTTTTTTGCTGCTCACGATGGCGGTAGTGATTGGTGGCGTCACCAAAGGGCTTGGTGTGGCCGTCCGAATATTAATGCCGATGTTGTTTGTCTTGTTGATGATACTGCTGGTGTTCAGCTATAAGCATGGTGATTTTGAGCGAGGTTTTAACTTTCTATTCAGCTTTAACTATCAAGCATTGACCTGGGAAGGTGTGCTGGAAGCACTGGGGCACGCGTTCTTTACTCTCAGTTTGGGGATGGGCGCGATTATGGCCTACGGCGCCTATATGCCTGAGCATGCACGGATTGGCCGTACGGTATTAGCGGTTGGATTTATCGACACAGTGGTGGCATTGGTAGCCGGACTGGCTATTTTCCCTATTGTATTCGCCAATCCAACCATCGAGCCGGGTGCAGGCCCAGGCCTGATGTTTGTCAGTTTACCTGTGGCCTTTGGTAATATGCCAGGCGGCTTGTTGTTTGGCAGTTTCTTCTTTGTATTGGTGACGCTGGCAGCCTGGAGTTCAGCAATTTCTCTGATTGAGCCGGCGGTGGCCTATCTAGTCGAGTCTAAGGGGTTTAACCGAATTACAGCCAATCTGTCGCTGGGCTTGGTTGCTTGGGTCGTCGGCCTGGGCAGTGTGTTGTCATTCAATGAGTGGGCTGACGCGCGGGTAGCAGGGTTTACGTTCTTTGAGTTTATGGACTTTCTCACCTCTAGCGTGATGCTGCCATTGACCGGATTATTTATCGCTATCTTCGTTGGCTGGATAATGAAGCCTGATACAGTACGGGAAGAGTTAGGTGATGAGTCTAATCGGGTATTCTTTTCTTGGCGCTGGGTCTTGCGCTTTATGTCGCCATTGCTAGTGCTGGTGGTGTTTGTTTTAGGTCTCTACAAGACGTTTTGGTGATGCTGACAACGATTAAACGAAGTGCGCTGGTCATGTACTCGGCGCAACAAATGTTCGACCTGGTCAGTGATGTGGCCAGTTATCCGTTGTACATGGATAATTGTGTGGGTGTAGAAATTCTTGAGCAGAACAAACACTCGATGGTTGCTAGGTTGGACTTGAAAAAAGGTGGTATTAGCCACAGCTTTACAACCTGTAACACTCTTAAGGAGCCCGAGCGAATTGATATGAATCTCCAGCAGGGTCCGTTCAAAAGGTTATCGGGTGGATGGAGTTTTATGGCACTGACTGATTCAGCTTGCAAGGTGATGCTGGATCTGGAGTTTGAATTTAATAGCCTTGCTATAGGTATTGCATCGTCCAGCTTGTTTACTTCGGTAGCAAATAATCTGGTAGATGCTTTGGCGAAGAGGGCGCAAGAGGTTTATGGTCAATGACAGATGCTGAACTTATTACTGTCGAAGTGGCTTATGCATTGCCGCACCGACAACAATTGATTGAACTACAAGTCCCGCAAGGTACAACCGCATTTGAGGCGGTACAGCAATCGGGCATTGTTGCGCAGTTTCCAGAAATTGATTTGGAGAGTGCCAAGATGGGCATATTTGGGCAAGCTTTGGGTACCAAAGGGTTAAAGCTGCCTAAAGAGCATGTGCTGGCGATGAAGGATAGGGTGGAAATCTACCGCCCTTTGATTGTTGACCCTAAAGAAGTGCGTAGGCTCCGTGCTGAGAAAGCACGTCAGTAAGCTTAAGAATAACTCGAATAGATAGTTGGAATCGGTTGATTATTCGGGATCACTCGGGATTACTGGTATTCGGCAGATAGTCGCCTTTAAACCCGACCAATTGATCGTTATCGAAGAAGATGGCGACACGTTCGCGCACTTCTTCGCCTTTTTTGGGGGCCAGGCTATAGTAATAATCCCAGCGATTTTGGTTGAAGGTGTCCATGAGGAGTGGTGTGCCCATAATAAAGCGCACCTGTGACTTGGTCATTCCTGGCTTCAGTTGATCAACCATATCCTGAGTGATCACGTTACCCTGCTGAACATCAAACTTATGAATACCCGGAAGTGTTGGCATGCTGAAGCTTGGCATAGAAAAATCAGAGCATCCTGAAAGGGCGAGAGCCAAGGCCAAACAGCAAGTCATTCGTGCAATAAAGTGCATTAGGGGTTCCAGTCATATCTTCGAACGGCGATAATACCCAATCCATCCAGTGGATAGAAGAGGTCATAAGGCAATGAATGAGGAAAACCTAGAATTACGCAAGGCGGGGCTTAAAGTCACCGCGCCTAGATTAAAGATTCTGCATATTCTGGAAGAGTCCTCTGGTCGCCATATGAGTGCAGAGGATGTTTATCGCAAGCTGATGGAGACCGGTGAAGATGTGGGTATTGCCACCGTTTACCGTGTGCTTACACAATTTGAGGGCGCGGGGCTTATAATTCGCCATAATTTTGATAATGGTCCTGCCGTGTACGAAGTTGATCGCGGGGACCATCACGATCATATGGTCAATGTGGATGATGGCCAGGTGATAGAGTTTCACTGTGCAGAAATTGAGGAGTTGCAGCAGAAAATTGCCGCAGAACATGGTGTTGATATTATCGGCCACAACCTAGTGCTGTATGTGAAACCCATAAAATAATCAGCATTTCCAATATTAGTATGGCGCTTCATTCAGTGTTTCGCTCAAGATTTGAGGCCTATTACTTGAGGGAGCGTGACTGCCGAATTTGATTTCGCCCACCCTCCTTGGCTCGATACATGGCGCGGTCTGCTGATTTTAAGACTACATCAAAGTCTAGACTGTCGCTGGAATCCGACAAGCCCATACTGACCGTGGCCCGAATGTTACCCTTGCTTCGTGATGCGCCACGCTGCTTTTCACCGGTATTCTGTAGCCAAGGACGGGATTCTTTGTCCCGAGCCGTCATATCGTACTCTGCAATAATTTTGCGGAGTGCCTCCAGATTATCTGCGACCTTGTCAGCAGTTTTCCCTTTGAATAACAGGCAGAATTCCTCACCACCAAAGCGATAGGCTCGACCGCCACCGGTAACTTGGCAGAGTTTTGCGGCTATGGCTTTCAGAACCTGATCACCCAGATCATGACCATATTGGTCATTAATTTTTTTGAAATGGTCCACGTCCACCATTGCAAGGGCATAGGTGTTGCCGGCATTGCGTACATCTCTTAATAATGCTCGCCGGTTAGGTATTTGTGTGAGTTCATCGCGGTACACCATATTGAGCAAGCTATGAGTTTGATTGATGATCAGTAGCAGGCCGGTGGCGGAAAATATGGTTGCTGAAATATGAGGTATCTGGAACCAGGCTAGA
The DNA here is from genome assembly GCA_011049795.1 of Porticoccus sp. The sequence continues at coordinate 5,648 of DRHD01000251.1, read as the reverse complement.
GTGATAAAACTGAAAATAATGCAGCCTGGAAGACTAGTGTCTAGTTGCTGATTCTTCAATATGGGTAGAGTTAAGCCAATAATAAAGGTGACAAAAAATAACAGGCTGGCGGTAGAAGAAATTCTCAAACCTAAAAAAGTGCTTTCCTGTAGCTCTGGGGATAGTGTCGAGAACCAAAGTGGTTGCCACTGAAACAGGCTGGTGATAATGAGGGCAAAAATTGAAATAAAAGAGATAAGGACTAAGAATCCAAGATGTCGCCAGCCGGTATTGGGTAAGACAATCAGTACCCCAAGAAGTAAGGGTAGGCAGAGAGATATCAGGCCGTAGGCCTGGCCTGCCGGCTCGGTGTCTAGAGGGGCTTGAAGATATTGGCGGATCAGCCAATAGCCGGTGAGCATAATAAGTGCTGCCCCCAGATCCCGAGAGTGATTGGCCAAAATGGCAACAAACGCAGCCAGCCCACAAAGAATGTAGGGGAGTTGGCTCAACATGGATAGCTGGTCGCTTCCCAATGAAGGCGCATGCCAATTAACAAACCCTGCCAACATCAGGCAAAAGAAGGGTGGCAGTAGGCGGACCATTATTTGTGACATAACCTGCTGATTTTAAGCGCCTTACCCCGGATGTTGGCTGACAGTTTATGATGTTGTGGCGGCAGCGTAAACATTTGGTAGGCGGCATTAGGGTGAGAATTGGTAGAGTAAGTTGTGGATAGGGTCAGGGTGTGTAAAAAACTGGTTCCTTCAGTAGCTACAAATGGGTTGGGAATATGAGGTTAAGCAGTATTTCAAAGGGTGTTTTGTGGCTGTTGCTCATGTCGCCGTTGACGGTTAATGCTGGGAATTTTTGTTTATTGCTAGCAGAAAACTATTACGAGCAGCTCTATTGTGAGATCAAGGCTATGGGACAGGGGCGTCGGCTTCCTTCATTCCTTGATTTTCGGCGCAATAATGAGTTGACGCAGGCTATGTTATTAAAGCGTCCTGCTGCCAAGGTGGGTGTTGAGGTTGTACTGCCCAAAAGAGAGGTAGCACACAGTAGAGAAGCGGTACCTAAAATAACTCAGGCACAAACTATGCCCGTCAATAGAGAGGTAGATGGTGGGGGGGAGTTGGGGCAATGTTTATTTTATGCAAAAAATATTCAGTGTGGTGGTGACAACTATCACTTGGTTGGCAATCAGGCGAACAGCAAACTAGTACAAGGCGCGCTAGCTAGCACCAATAAGATGGAGATACCTGATTATATGGGGTTGCTCAGTGATCAGCAGGCACTTAGTCAATATCTCACACGAGCCTACCGACAATATATTGGAAAAATGCTGGAAATCGGGTTGGGTGGGTCGACCTTTTCCTATGCCAAGTTTGACTTTCTTTTTCACGATGTGACGGCAAAAGGGATAGATTTTAGTCAGCGCTTTGAAACCATGTTCCGTTTCCTGAAGCAGGACAAACAGAATATTGCAGTGAGCGAAACTCTTCCTGACAGTGTGTCATTAGTACGGGAGCGCTGCGGTAGGCTTGATAATAGTTTGGTTGTCTGTGATGGAGGGCGAAAAAACTATTTGTACCGCCACATAAACTAACTCTGCTTCTTGGTGGAAGCAGAGCCGCTTGGTGTTTGATCAGTTAAAGGGCGAACTAAAACCTTCTAGTGGGTGGCCCAAAACTCAACTATATAATGTTAGAAATCACGATCAGTACGCACATAATGCCAAAGCCCGCTAGAACCAGTAGGCCAAGTTTTCCCAAGGTAGCTGTATCTTCAGAATCCATATTGAGTGCCTCTGTTATTATCTTTTCAACGTCTCTCCGGTACCTCTGTCAGTACCGATTAAATATTGGAACGCATAAATGTAGAGGCTTTGGCAACTCTCAGAGTTGATCCAAATCAATTATAAGTGTTGCGATTTGATCGAAATTTATTAAATAGAGGCTAGTTGGCGAGCTGAAGTAATTCTTTGGCGTGATTCAGTGTGGTCTTGGTGATCTTTGAGCCGCCTAGCATACGGGCAATTTCATCCATTCTCCCGGTCTCGGAGAGTGGTTTAATGTTGCTCTGTGTGGTCTGTTCCACCGTTTTCTTGCTAACCAGCAGGTGGTGGTGTGACCTGGCCGCAACTTGGGGCTGATGTGTGACGCAGATAATCTGACCCTGTTCACCTAATTGGCGTAACAGTTGACCCACTACCTCGGCGGTGGCACCCCCAATGCCTACATCAACTTCATCGAATATCATTGTGGGAATGGATGAGTTCTGGGCGGCAATGACCTGGATTGCAAGACTGATTCTTGATAGTTCACCCCCTGAGGCAATACGGGCGAGAGGTTTTGCGGGTTCACCAGGGTTGGTGGCAATCAGGAATTCGATGGTTTCCTGTCCATGGAGCCCGAAGCCTTGGTTGGGTAGTGGTGTCAGCTTCGGTGAGAATTTGGCGCCGGTCATCGAAAGTGAGGAAAACTGTTCTTCAATAGCTGACGTTAGCTGTTTGGCCGCTGTCGCTCGTTTTTTAGACAGCTTGTTGGCCAAAGCTTGATAGTCAGTGGTGAGTATTTCCAGCTGTTGTTTTAATGCAACGAGATCTGTTTCATTGCCAGCGATGGCTTTGAGTGCCAGGTTTAGGTCGGCATGTTTTTGCTGGAGTTCTGCTGGGGATACCCTGTGTTTGCGGGCCAGTTGGTAGATGGCCCCGAGGCGCTCCTCTACCTGCTGGAGTCTCACTGGGTCGAGTTCAAAGCTGTCGAGATGGTGTTGAATTTCCCGCCCAGCTTCCTCTACTTCAATGTGTGCGCTGTTAAATAGTTTTTCTGCTTCCTTCAATGGCTCAGGTTTATTTGGCATGCCATCCAATATTTGCAGTGCTTTGCCAAGCGCATCTTGTAGGTTAAATGTTTCAGCATCGGAGCAAAGCTGTGCCAGTGTATGACTGTCTTGAAGAATAGCTTCAGCATTAGCCAGCAGTTGTTGTTCACGTTCTAGTGCCTTAAATTCACCTTCATTTAGACCCAGTTGATCTAGCTCCTCCACTTGGAAGCGCAATAGATCGCGTTGTGCCGTAAGTTCATCGGAGTTGTTTTCCAACTGTTGTAGTTGTTGTTGGGTGGTGTTCCATTGTTGATATAAGTTTTTGGTCTCAGCGGCCATTGCTGAACATCCAGCGAAATCGTCCAGAATTTGGCGATGAACCTCCCTGCGTAATAGAGATTGGTGCTCGTGCTGGCTATGGATGTCTATCAGCATCTCGCCCAGTTCGCGGAGTTGCTGCATGGTGGCAGGCTGACCATTGATATAGCCTCGAGATCGTCCTTCCCGGGTCAGTAAGCGTCTGAGTAAACACTCGCTACCTTCAGTGTCAAAGTCGTTGTTCTTAAGCCATGTGACTGCATGGGTGACCGTGTTGAGGTCAAACATTGCTGAGACTTCGGCCCGTTCAGCGCCGCTGCGTATTCGGTCAGTATCAGCGCGATCTCCCAGTGCCATTGCCAGTGCATCAATGACTAATGATTTACCCGCGCCGGTTTCTCCGGTTAATGCCGTCATACCAAGGCTGAAGTCTACTTCGAGCTGTTCGACCAAGGTAAAGTTTTTGACCGTTAGGGTTGTAAGCAATGGTGATCCTGCATGTGACGGAAACGATATTCAGATCGCTAATGTTATACAGATTTTTTCAGTGCGTCTGTTTTTCAGTATATGGGCCTTGAAACTGGTTGTGGCGGCCCAATATACCGGGATGAAACTATATATCTAGACCTATACCCAGACCTATAGCCGCTTATGGCCATGGCAGATTTAAACGTATTTATAACAGATTTAAATGATGTCCAAAATGGAGATGTTGCGTGTCAACTGAAGAAAATAACAGCCAGGAGACGGGGGCCGAAGAGCTCCAACCCGAAGCACTTGAGACTGAGCAGTCGCCAATAGAGGGCGAGGCACCTGAAGTTGAAGGAGATTTAGCACAGCTTAAGACCGAATTGGAAGCGGCAAAGGATCAGGTGTTAAGGGCTCAGGCCGAGATGCAGAACCTGCGTCGTCGGGCAGAACGTGATGTGGAAAATGCCCACAAATATGCGCTGGATAAGTTTGTCGGTGAGCTTCTGCCTGTGGTCGATAATCTGGAGCGTACAATCCAGACCATGAATGACAATAACGATAACTTCGAGGTGCTCAGTGAAGGAATCGAGCTGACGCTGAAAAGTTTTCAGGATGTATTGGCACGCTTCAAGGTAGAGGCGATAGATCCAAAAGGAGAGGTATTTAACCCAGAGTTTCATCAGGCGATGAGCATGCTGGAAATGCCGGGTCAAGCACCCAATACCGTGGTTGATGTGTTCCAGAAAGGCTACACGTTGAATGGGCGGTTGGTGCGTCCAGCCATGGTGGTCGTGGCTAAAGCGGTACCAAATAATACTGGTGAGGGTTGAAATCCCGGAACACGGGCCAATATAAACAACCAGAAGCAGTTTTTTTAAATTAAAAGTTTTTGACTTTGAAACGAATCCCGGAGAGAAAACAATGGGTAAGATTATCGGAATTGACCTAGGCACCACCAACTCGTGTGTGTCCGTGCTGGAAGGCGGTAAGCCGAAAGTTATTGAAAATGCTGAAGGTGGTCGCACTACGCCATCCATCGTGGCATTTACCGATGACGGCGAAATTTTGGTGGGCCAGTCCGCCAAGCGTCAGGCTGTTACCAACCCCACCGATACACTGTATGCGGTGAAGCGCCTAATAGGCCGTCGTTTTGAAGACGACGAGGTACAGAAAGACATAAAAATGGTGCCGTACAAAATTGTTAAAGCCGACAACGGTGATGCTTGGGTTGAAGTGAAGGGCGACAAGAAAGCAGCCCCACAGATTTCGGCCGAAGTATTGAAAAAAATGAAGAAAACTGCCGAAGATTACCTGGGCGAAGATGTCACCGAGGCAGTTATCACTGTACCTGCTTACTTTAATGATTCTCAGCGTCAGGCAACAAAAGATGCCGGTAAAATTGCTGGTCTAAGCGTCAAACGTATTATTAACGAGCCCACCGCAGCCGCACTGGCCTACGGGATGGACAAAACGCCTGGCGACAGTGTGATAGCAGTTTACGACTTGGGTGGTGGTACTTTTGATATCTCCATTATCGAAATTGCTGATGTGGATGGTGAGCACCAGTTCGAAGTGCTCTCTACCAACGGTGATACCTTCCTTGGTGGTGAAGATTTTGACTTACGCTTGATTGAATATTTGGCCGATGAGTTTAAGAAAGAAAATGGTATCGACCTGCATAATGATCCAATGGCACTTCAACGTCTGAAAGAGGCGGCTGAAAAAGCCAAGATCGAACTGTCTTCCAGCCAGCAAACAGAAGTTAACCTGCCCTATATTACTGCAGATGCCACTGGTCCTAAGCACTTGGTGGTGAAATTGACCCGTGCCAAGCTTGAAGCACTGGTTGAAGCACTGGTTGAACGTTCCATGGCCCCGTTGAAAACTGCTTTAAAAGATGCGGGTAAATCAGCGTCTGATATCGACGAAGTGATCTTGGTTGGTGGTCAGACGTTGAAGTGCCATTGGATCATTATGCAGGTCGATACCATTTTCTTTCTTAAACTCATCGGCCAAATATTCAATCAAGCGTAAGTCAAAATCTTCACCAC
>DRHD01000250.1 GCA_011049795.1 Porticoccus sp. | reverse complement strand
TCTATCATCAACATTTTAATATTTTGGTGTGCACCACCATCATTGAAACTGGCATTGATATACCCAGCGCCCACACGGCCTCGCAACTGGTGTAATTGGGCGAGACCAAACTTGTCAGCTCGGTCGATAATAATAGTGTTGGCGCTGGGTATATCAATGCCAGTTTCAATGATGGTGGTGCACACCAAAATATTAAAATGTTGATGATAGAAATCTGACATCACTTTTTCTAGTTGCCGCTCTCTCATCTGACCGTGAGCAATTTCAATTCGCGCCTCAGGTACTAGCTCTTGTAATTCACGGGCAGTTTTTTCGATACTCTTTACTTCGTTGTGGAGATAGAAAACTTGTCCTCCACGTAGAATTTCACGAAGAAGTGCCTCCCGTGTGACCCTCAGGTCACTTTGGTGAACAAAGGTTTTGACTGAGAGTCTTTTGGCGGGTGGAGTGGCAATAATTGATAGATCCCGAACGCCGGACATAGACAGGTTAAGGGTGCGAGGAATCGGAGTGGCAGTCAGGGTCAGAATGTCCACTTCAGCACGCAGGGCTTTGACTTTCTCTTTCTGGCGGACCCCGAAACGATGTTCCTCGTCAATAATAAGTAGCCCAAGATTGCTGTAGTCGATGTCTATATGTAGCAGTTTGTGGGTGCCAATTAAAATATCTACTTTGCCACTGGCCGTATTGACCAGTACCTCATCCTGCTCTTTAGCCGTACGGAATCGAGAGAGTTCCTCGATGATCACGGGCCAGTTAGCAAAGCGATCACGAAAATTCCCCAGATGCTGGTGTGCCAACAACGTTGTGGGCACCAACATAACCACCTGTTTGCCGCTGGAGATCGCAATGAAGGCAGCACGCATAGCGACCTCCGTTTTGCCAAACCCAACATCACCACAGACCAGCCGATCCATGGGTTGTTCGGATAGCATATCCCGCTTAGTCGCCTCAATAGTGTCCAGTTGGTCCGGTGTTTCTTCAAAGGGGAAGTCTGCGCAAAATGTACGATAATCTTCCTCAGGGTCACGACAGGCAAACCCTTTTCTTGCTGCGCGAGTGGCGTAGATATCCAGTAATTCAGTGGCGGTGTCACGAATTTGTTTGAGCGCTTTATCTTTGGCTTTTTGCCATTGCTCACTGCCGAGTCTGTGTAGTGGGGCAAGTTCTTCTTCGCTGCCACTGTAACGACTGATCAGGTGGAGTGACGATACCGGCACATAGAGTTTGGCTTCATCGGCATATTCCAGTGTGAGAAATTCCTGAGGTTCGCCACCAGCCGTGAGCGTTTGTAAGCCGCGGTAGCGTCCCACACCGTTGTCGATATGCACAACGGGTGCACCAACCCGCAACTCGGTGAGGTTTTTAATCACCTGATCTGCATCTACACGCTGTTTGCTTCGCCGCCGCCGCTGCATGACTTGCTGGCCAAATAGCTCTGATTCACTGATCAGGCAAATGCCGGGTTTATCAAGGGAGAATCCACGAGCAAGAGGGTAAACGGTGATCGTAATTGGGTGGTCGCTATGGATAAACTCTGACCAGCTCTTCATTGCAACGGGATGAATATCGATACGAGCAAGCAGTTCCAGCAATGTTTCACGGCGTCCGGCAGATTCGGCACAAAATAGTACTCGCTGATCGGTGGTGAGAAGATAGCGTTCCAATTTTGTGAGTGGGTTCCCCTCTTTGGCATCGATGGCGACATCCTGTGGAGCCTGAATGGCCAATGACCATTGGTTTTTCGCACGACGGGTACTGCTGTCAGTGAGCAGTTGAGTGCGAGGGTAGCTTTTTAAGTAACCGAACAACTCATCAACGGGGATAAATACTTCATTGGGTGGTAGTAGGGGCCTGGTTGGGTCGATGTTGTATTCCTGGTGGCGCTGGCTCAATTCTTTCCAGAATTTTTCAGCAGCTTGGTCAATGGCACCATCAGAAAAAACGAGACAATTTTTTGGCAAATAGTCGAAGAGAGTGGCGCACTTCTCAAAAAAAAGCGGTAAAAAATACTCAATGCCCTGAGAGGTGATTCCTTCGCTGACATCCTGATAGAGCGGGCAGCGTCGATGATCCACATCAAAATGGGTCAGCCAGTTGTCTTTAAATCGCCGGATGGCGGGCTTATCCAGTGGAACTTCTCTCGCCGGTAATAGGCAAATGTGGTCTGTTTGAGTGAGTGTGCGCTGAGTTTCCGGATCAAAGGTTCGCAGGGTTTCAATTTCATTGTCGAACAGGTCGATACGAAATGGCAGTTTGGCGCCCATGGGATAGATATCGACCAGTGATCCGCGAACAGTAAATTCTCCGTGCTCTATCACGGTATCGACGCAGCGGTAGCCACTGTGTTCAAGCTTTTCCCTGAGATCATTTAAATCCAGATGGTCACCTGTGTGGTAATCAAAAGCACGTTGGCGGATAAACTCGACAGGCGGTAATCGGTGCATCAATGTGGTGACGGGTACGACAACGACACCGCAGGTGATTTGAGGCAAGCGGAACAGGGTACGAAGTCGTTCTGAAATAATGTCCTGATGAGGAGAAAATAGGTCGTAGGGTAATGTTTCCCAATCAGGGAAGTGAAAAACGGGGGTTTTCTCATCCAGAAAAAATTGCAGCTCAGACTCTAGCTGGGATGCCGCCCTTGCAGAGTCCGTGATGACGATGGTTAATCCTTGGTGTTGCTGGCAGGCCTCGGCGATGGCCAAAGCAGTGCCAGATCCGTGGATGCCCTGCCAAAGGCGTTTGTCGCCCGGTAGATTGGCGGCTGGGATAGGCAAAATTGACATGTTGTCGTGGTACTTCTTGTGGCTACAGTAGTGAGGTGTGCTATTTTAGCGGCGGCTTTGGGATATTGATATGTATCTGTGGGATTTGTCGTGGGAATACGAATAATACTATTGAGCATGCTGCTTATGTTGGGTGGCTGTGCAGGGCAAGGTTTCCCTCTAGAGAATCTTGCGAAAACTGATATCGATGTGGTGGCTGATGGTCATTACCTGGAAGTGGAACGCATTCTCAAGCAGCTCACGGTTAAGGTCTATAAAAGAAACCCACGGTTTCTTTATTTAGGTACAGGTTTTAAGGGGGAGCGCACGATAGAGAGCAGGGTACAGCAAATTTTTGGTGAGCCCGGTAAATTACAGTTCGAGGAATTGGCTGTCACTGGTGCCGAAGCCATTGAGTTGGCCCTAGACGAGCAATATCGTGGTGATCGTGTATTTGCTCTTATGGTTGGGCTGACTGACATGCTGAGACAATCCTATGGTTATAGGCCCGAGTTTTTTATGTTTAGCGAGTTGGATGAGCAAAAGCTTTATCTCAGTGCTCGTAATCTGGAAATTGCCATTTGGCGTATAAATACCTACCTGGATGCACAAAAATCCCCGTTGGTATTGACCAACAGTCGCAATGGTGAACAGCACAACCTTAGTTATGCCCAGTTGTTCGGTAAATTGATTGCTCTACAGGATATGCTGGCAATCATTGTGGCAGGGCATAATCAGCGGGTGATAAGAACCGTGGCGCTGAATGTGGCTTCTATGGCGTTTTTCCCCCTCTGATCTGTTGGTCCAGATAGATGGCCAAGTTACATTATTTGCCTCACATTTGATCGGGCTCAATCGCTTATCAAGCATGACTTCAATAACATGACGTCAATACAGTGCCGGTTATTCATCAGCCTTATGCTCACCAAACACAGTTGCTCTCAAAACACTGAGGCCGGATAATGCTTTCCCCTACGAAGGGCGGTGCTTTTAGCGCGACATATAGCACAACATCATCTAACTAAGAGGTTTACCAAGTGACAGAAGAAACCCGCCCCATACCCGCCGACTTTTTTGCAGATTGGAAAGAGCGTGAAGCATTGGCAGAAGCCATGATTCCAGTGATTGGCCGGTTGTACCGGGAGAACAATGTTTCTCTCTATATGTATGGCAAGAGCATGGTGAACCAGTCTGTTATTGATCTGATGAAAGCACATCGTTTTGTGCGCCAGATGGAGCAAAATGAACTGTCCGAGTACGAAACTTTTCCCTTGATCAAAGCACTGTCAGAGATGAACCTCGGACCGGCTCATATTGATGTGGGTAAGCTAACTGTACGGTACCAAGAGTCTGGCAATGGTGGGAAACTTGTTGAGTTCCTACAGAAAGAGGTGGGCGATGACATTGGTAATACCCGCAAACCTCTCCCTGAGCCCCAGGATGTTGTGTTGTATGGCTTTGGTCGTATCGGTCGTCTGTTGGCCCGGTTGTTAATTGAGAAAACAGGTGGTGGTGATTTGCTTCGTTTGCGTGCCATCGTGGTTCGCAAGGGCAAGAGCATTGATGACCTGGCTAAACGTGCCAGCCTGTTACGTCGTGACTCTGTTCACGGTGCTTTTGATGGGACTATCCGGGTTCTAAAAGATCAGAATATTTTGGTATGTAATGGCAACCCCATTCAGGTAATTTATGCTAACTCGCCTGCCGAGGTCGATTACACAGAGCATGGTATTAGTAATGCAATCATCATAGATAATACCGGTGCGTGGCGTGACGAAGAGGGCTTGGGGCTGCACCTGAAATGCCCTGGTGCCAGCAAGGTCATCCTTACAGCACCCGGCAAGGGAAATATCCCGAATATTGTTTATGGTATTAACCACCATGAAATCACACCTGAATCCAAGATTATTTCAGCAGCATCCTGCACCACTAATGCCATCGTGCCGGTATTGAAAGCGTTGCAAGATGAATACGGTATCAATAAGGGCCATGTAGAAACCGTTCATGCTTATACCAATGATCAGAATCTGATTGATAATTATCATGAAGGCTCCCGTAGGGGCCGTAGTGCTGCATTGAACATGGTATTGACGGAAACGGGTGCAGCAAAAGCCGTCGCCAAAGCACTTCCGGAACTGGCAGGTAAGTTGACGGGTAATGCGATTAGGGTGCCAACACCCAATGTGTCTATGGCTATTCTCAACCTCCAGCTGGATAGCGAGACTACTCGTGATGCGCTGAATGAGTATATGCGTAAGATGTCGCTGTACTCAGAGCTTCAGCAGCAAATTGACTACACCATTTCAACAGAAGCAGTTTCCAGTGACTTTGTGGGTTCACGGCATGCTTGTATTTTTGATTCTGAGGCAACCATTGTGAGTGGTGACAGTGTTGTCTTGTACTGCTGGTATGACAATGAGTTTGGTTACAGCTGCCAGGTGATTCGCTGCCTTGAAGAATTGGTGGGTGTCTCTTGGCCGATGTATCCAAAATTCTGATTCTTGCGCATGAATACTAACATGAGAACTAAAGAGCCCCGATAGTCCGGGGCTCTTTAATGATAAGAAAATGATCTTTATCAAGAAACGCTCGATGAGGGTCGAATTGCCACAATAGCTGTACTGGTAATAAAGGGTCTCGACCTTTATAATCGCGCCGGTTTAAATTCTGACGATTTTTGCATTTGGCACTGTGACTAAGCCATTTCAAGCGTTAGAAATAATAGTTTTCATCGCGTTTATTTTTTGGTGGTGATTTTTGGGGAGCTCGTTAAGAGCAATTATTAATTCAACTGCGTCACTAGGCATAACCTATGATTAAGATCCGTCGCGGATTGGACTTACCTGTTTCGGGAGCGCCCGAGCAAGTTATTCATGATGGGCCCGACGTAAATTCTGTTGCCGTTGTCGGCTTTGACTATGTTGGTATGAAACCAACAATGGCTGTCAACGAGGGCGACAGAGTTAAACTGGGTCAGTTACTGTTCTCTGATAAGAAGACCGAGGGGGTGCTCTATACAGCACCCGCTTCCGGTGTGATTTCAGCCATTAATCGCGGTGAGCGCCGTGTGCTTCAATCCGTGGTGATTGATGTTGAAGGCAATGATCAAGAGAGTTTTTCTCAATATAGTGTTGCAGAATTAGCCGGCCTGGATCGAGCAGCCGTCGTTGAGAACCTGGTTAACTCCGGTCTCTGGACAGCCCTTCGCGCTCGTCCGTACTCAAAAGTACCGGCACCTGCATCAGATGCACCTAGCTCTATCTTTGTGACAGCCATGGATACTAATCCTTTGGTGGCTGATCCCGCGTTGGTGATTGCTGAACGTGAAGAAGATTTCGCTAATGGCTTGAAGGTTCTTAAGCGTCTTACTGACGGACCGGTTCACTTATGTGTTTCTGGTAACGGCTCAGTAGATGATGCACAGGTAGCTGGGGGTGATGTGGAAGGTGTGCAGTCTCACAGCTTCTCAGGCCCTCATCCAGCCGGGTTGGTGGGTACTCATATCCACTTTATTGATCCAGTCAGTGATCATAAGACAGTCTGGTCTGTGGGTTATCAGGATGTGCTAGCCATTGGTACGTTGTTTACAACAGGTTGCCTTGATAGCCGCAGAGTCATTGCTTTATCTGGCCCTCAGGTTGAAAATCCGCGTTTGATTCGCACGCGTCTTGGCGCAAGTTTGACCGAACTGACGGCAGGTGAGTTGGCTGTGGGAGCGAATAGGGTTATTTCCGGTTCGATCCTTTCTGGTCGTACAGCCTCTATTGATGTTGCCGATGGTGCATATTCTTACCTCGGTCGTTACCACAACCAGATCACTGTGATTCTTGAAGGTCACCAGCGTGAGTTTTTCCGCTACATGTCCTTGGGTACTGATCGTCACTCTGCGTTTCCTATTTATCTTTCGGCCCTGAATAAAGGGAAAAAGATTAGCTTTACGACGAATACCAACGGTAGTGAGCGTGCCATGATGCCACTGGGCAACTTTGAAAAGGTTATGCCTTTAGACGTATTGCCGACCCAATTGCTGCGTGCATTGGTGGTAGGTGACACGGAAATGGCACAAAAACTGGGTTGCCTGGAGCTTGATGAAGAAGACTTGGCACTGTGCACCTACGTTTGTGTTGGCAAGTACGAATACGGCCCGATCCTTCGGGATAACTTATCTCGTATTGAGAAGGAGGGCTGATAGTGAAAATTTTACGTAACTATCTTGATAAAATTGAGCCGCATTTTCACAAAGACGGCAAGTGGGAGAAATGGTTTGCCCTGTTCGAAGCGGCCGACACTATCTTCTATTCTCCGGGCACTGTAACTAAAAACGGTTCTCATATTCGTGATGGTATCGACCTGAAGCGTGTGATGATTACTGTTTGGCTGGCGGCTTTTCCTGCCATGTTCTACGGCATGTATAACCTTGGCTTCCAGGCTAACACTATTATGGCCGCTTCCGGTGCGACTGCCGTTGAAGGTTGGCATGGTGTTTTGATCGCCATGTTTGCCGGTCATGACCCAGCAAGCATATGGGATTGCATGTTGTACGGTGCGGTCTACTTTGTACCGATTTACATGGTCACCTTTATTATCGGTGGTTTCTGGGAAGTATTGTTCGCTATGGTTCGCGGCCATGAAGTGAATGAGGGTTTCTTTGTTACTTCGATCTTATTTGCGCTGATCTGCCCACCAGATATTCCTTTATGGCAAGTAGCTCTGGGTATTAGCTTTGGTGTCGTCATCGGTAAGGAAATCTTCGGTGGTACAGGCAAGAACTTCCTGAACCCGGCACTGACGGGCCGTGCGTTTCTATTCTTTGCCTACCCGGCTGATATGTCAGGGGATGCGGTATGGGCTGCCGTTGATGGTTATACAGGTGCCACAGCATTGTCCATAGCCTCCACGCAGGGTATTGAAGTGTTGCAACAGCAAATGACTTGGATGGATGCCTTCATCGGTAAGATGCAGGGCTCAGTGGGAGAGACATCGACATTGGCTATCTTTGCTGGTGGCGCATTGTTGCTGCTCAATCGTATCGCGTCCTGGCGGATTATTGCCGGTGTGCTTATCGGGATGATTGCGTTGTCTACGCTGTTTAATTTTATCGGTTCCGATACCAATCCCATGTTCAATGTACCCTGGCACTGGCATTTGGTGACGGGTGGTTTTGCCTTCGGCATGATATTTATGGCAACAGACCCTATATCCGCTTCTATGACAGATACAGGCAAACTCTGGTTCGGTGGCTTGATCGGTGTGATGGTTGTGCTGATTCGTGTCGTTAACCCGGCCTTCCCAGAAGGCATGATGTTGGCCATTCTGTTTGCTAACTTATTCGCACCGCTGATCGATCACTTTGTGGTTGAGGCCAATATTAAACGGAGGGTGGCACGTGGCTAGTAACGACTCTACTTCGAAAACTATTTTTGTTGCGCTGGTACTTTGTATTGTCTGTTCAGTCTTTGTTTCTACTGCGGCGGTTATGCTCCGTCCGGCTCAACAGGCTAACAAAGATCTGGATCGTAAAACGAACATTCTCGCCGCAGCTGGCATGTGGCAAGAAGGCGTTAGTGTAGAAGAGCAATTTTCCGGTATCTCGACTCGTGCAGTAGATATGGCCACTGGCAAGTTTACTGATGCGGTGGACGTAGCCACCTATGACCAGCGCAAGGCAGCAAAAAATCCTGCCATGTCTGATGATCTTGGCGATGCTGACCTGGCGAAAATTGGTCGTCTTGCCAAATACATGGTGGTGTATGTTGTGGAAGGTGACGCTGGTATTGAAAAAATTATCCTGCCAATTAAAGGCTATGGCCTTTGGTCAACGCTATATGGTTTTGTGGCGCTGGAATCTGATTTCAATACGGTTGCTGGTCTTGGCTTTTACGAACATGCTGAAACACCGGGTCTAGGTGGTGAGGTGGATAATCCCGCCTGGAAAGCCAAGTGGGTTGGTAAGCAGAGTTACGATGCTGAAAATCATCAAGCGCTGACGGTCATCAAGGGTACCGTAGATAGCAGTCGTCCCGAAGCTGTGCATCAGATCGATGGGCTGTCCGGCGCAACGCTGACCAGTAGGGGTGTTGATAATCTGATTAAGTTTTGGCTGGGTGACGATGGTTTTGCTCCATTTCTGGCTAACTTGCGTGCAGGGGAGACCTGATCATGACGACAAAAGTAAAAGACATATTATTTAAACCTGTCTTTGATGAGAATCCTATTGCCCTTCAGATATTGGGTGTTTGTTCAGCGCTAGCAGTGACATCTAGTTTAAAAGTGACTGTTGTTATGTGTATTGCACTGACACTGGTGACTGCATTTTCGAGTATGTTGATATCGATAATTCGCAAACAGATTCCGGGCAGTATTCGCATTATTGTGCAGATGACCATTATTGCCTCGGTAGTAATTTTTGTGGATCAAGTTCTCAAGGCCGTGGCATACGACATTAGCAAGCAGCTTTCCGTCTTCGTTGGCTTGATTATTACCAACTGTATCGTTATGGGGCGCGCAGAAGGCTACGCGATGAAAAACCCACCGATAGCCAGCTTCCTCGATGGAATTGGCAACGGCATAGGCTACAGCGTAGTACTGCTGATACTCGCCTTTATTCGTGAGCTATTTGGTGCCGGCAAACTCTTTGGGTTTGAGGTTGTGACGCTGGTCAGTAATGGTGGTTGGTATGTACCTAACGGCCTGTTGCTGTTGCCGCCTAGCGCTTTTTTCCTGATCGGAATGTTGATCTGGGGACTGCGTACCTGGAAAAAATCTCAAGTGGAGGCGCCCGACTTCAAAATTGCGCCCAATTCATCTGAAGGGGAGGCTGTTTGATGGAACATTATCTGAGTCTTTTTGTTCGCTCTATCTTCATTGAAAATATGGCGTTGTCCTTTTTCTTGGGAATGTGTACTTTTTTGGCCATTTCCAAGAAGATTCAGGCCGCGCTAGGTCTGGGTATTGCTGTGATAGTAGTGTTGGTTATCACTGTTCCGGCCAATAACTTGATCTACACCTACCTGCTGGCCGATGGTGCCCTTACCTGGACCGGTATCGAAGGCATGGAAAATGTAGATCTCAGCTTTCTGGGGCTACTCAGCTACATTGGTGTGATTGCGGCCATCGTGCAGATTATGGAGATGTTTCTCGATAAGTTTGTACCGGTGCTCTACAACGCATTGGGCGTATTTCTCCCATTGATTACGGTGAACTGCGCCATTATGGGTGCTGCACTGTTTATGGTGGAACGCGACTACAACCTGGCTGAAAGTACCGTTTATGGTCTAGGTGCTGGTGTGGGTTGGGCTCTGGCGATCGTTGCCTTGGCTGGTATCCGTGAAAAACTGAAATACAGCGACGTACCTGTTGGTCTACAAGGACTGGGTATTACCTTTATCACTGTTGGTTTGATGTCGTTGGGCTTCATGTCCTTCGGCGGCATCGACCTGTAATCGGCGGGGAGAAGAAAGATAATGAACCTGGAAATCATACTCGGTGTTGGAATGTTCACAGTGGTGGTATTGGCACTGGTGGCCTTCATCCTCGCTGCGCGCTCTAAACTGGTGAGCACCGGTGATATCACCATCGATGTTAACGGCGAAAAAACGCTCACTGTCCCTGCGGGTGACAAACTACTATTAACGCTGTCGAATGCGGGTTTGTTTCTACCTTCCGCCTGTGGTGGTGGTGGTAGCTGTGCCCAGTGTAAGTGTATTGTGACTGAGGGCGGCGGCGCTATGCTGCCTACTGAAGAGTCACATTTCAACAAACGTGAAGCGAAAGAAGGTTGGCGCCTTTCTTGTCAGACTCCGGTCAAGCAGAACATGAAGGTGGTCGTACCTGAAGATGTGTTTGGCGTTAAGCAATGGGAGTGTACGGTTGAGTCCAACCCCAATGTGGCGACTTTTATTAAAGAGCTGACATTGCGCCTGCCTGAGGGTGAAAATGTCGACTTCCGTGCTGGTGGTTATGTGCAGCTGGAATGCCCTCCACACCATGTGAAGTATAGTGACTTTGATATTGAGGAAGAATATCGTGGCGACTGGGAGCGTTTTGGCTTCTTTGCTCATGAGTCAGTAGTGACTGAGACAGTGATTCGCGCGTACTCCATGGCGAACTATCCTGAAGAGCAGGGTGTTGTTAAGTTCAATATCCGTTGTGCAACACCACCTCCGGGTTCACACGGTATTCCACCGGGAATTATGTCTTCCTGGACGTTTAACTTGAAGCCAGGTGACAAGGTGACTGTTTACGGTCCTTTTGGCGAGTTCTTTGCCAAGGATACTGATAACGAGATGGTCTTTATCGGTGGTGGTGCAGGCATGGCTCCCATGCGTTCTCATATCTTCGATCAGCTACGTCGTTTGCGTAGCACGCGAAAAATCTCTTTTTGGTATGGTGCTCGTTCCATGCGTGAGTGCTTTTATAACGAAGAGTATGATGAGCTGGCAGCAGAGAATGAAAATTTTGATTGGCACTTGGCCCTCTCTGATCCACAACCAGAGGATAACTGGGATGGACTTCAGGGCTTTATCCACCAAATACTTTACGAAAACTATCTGAAGGACCACCCTGCGCCAGAAGACTGTGAATACTACATGTGTGGGCCACCCATGATGAATGCGGCGGTGATCAAGATGCTGGTTGATCTCGGGGTTGAAATGGATAATATTTTCCTCGATGACTTTGGTGGGTAAAAGAGTGGTGGATAAAAGAGCGATGGCTAAAACAGGTAGCTGACAAATGGTTGCTAAGGGAATTAAACCCTCAATAAAAATAATAAGAACGGGGCCTAGGGCCTCGTTTTTGGTTGCCTGTGTTCTATTTATTACTGGACTGCAGGGCTGTGCAGAAAAGCCAGAGCAGTTGGTCTTCAGTGGCTTGGTGATGGGTACCACCTATCAAGTCAAAATTGTGCCTAATAACATTGTGGTATCGAATAACCTGGCTGATCAAATACATGAGCGGTTACAGAGTTTGGACGCCACGTTCACAACCTATCAGAAGACCTCAGAGTTGATGAAGCTTAATCAATCGCCCATCAACCAGCCCTTGGTCGTATCAGAGGAACTGTTTGAGGTGCTGACCATAACCAAGAAAATCTATCAGGAAACTAATGGTGCTTTTGATCCAACGGTTGGAGCACTGGTGAATCTCTGGGGGTTTGGTCCGGATTATATGGATCAGGTTATTCCTCCGTCTGAAGCGATTGCCCAACATTTGTCATCAGTTGGGTTGAATCATCTTTTATTAGATAAACAGGCTAGTACTGCGACTCGCCAGTCTGATATTCATTTGGACTTATCTGCCGTTGCCAAGGGGTATGCAGTAGATGAGGTGGCCGAACTGTTGGCTTCTCATGGAATTGAGAATTACTTGGTCGAGGTTGGCGGTGAGCTACGCTTGAATGGTCATAAGGCCAATGGAGAACGTTGGCGTATAGCCATTGAACAGCCATTTCCGGGACAGAGTGGTGGACAAGAAGACGCTGTACAAGAGGTGTTGGCATTAGAAAATGTCGCTGTGGCAACGTCTGGTGATTACCGTAACTATTTCGAGAAAGGGGGTAAACGCTATTCACACACAATTGATCCTCGAACAGGCTATCCTATAGATCATAACCTCGCATCTGTGACGGTTATTGCTCAGACGGCGGCAAGAGCTGATGCACTTGCTACAGCGATGATGGTGTTAGGTCCAGAGGGTGCTCTAACGCTTGCAGAGCAGAATGATTTGGCAGTTTACCTGTTGGTTAAGCGGGTTGATGGTTTTGAACCGAAAACCACCACCGTATTCTCTCAATACCTTTTAGGAGAGTAGACAGTGTTGGAACTATTTTTGGCTTTTGTTGTTTTATTACTGATTATGGCGGGCATGGCCATTGGTGTCATTATGGGCCGCAAGCCGCTAAAAGGGTCGTGTGGCGGTGTTGGGGCTGCGTTGGGTGAGAAGGACTACACTTGTGATTTATGTGGTGATGACCCTAATAAATGCGAAGAAATTTCTCAGGGAAATTCACAAAATAAGGCGGGCGACTTGGCCTACGATGCAACGAAGGAAAAAAGGGTAAATAGACAGCAACCAACACTTTGACTATTATATTTTTGTTATAAATATATTCTTTTTGTGAAAATAATATTTTAACTTAGGGATATGATGATGAAAGCGTCAATTAAGTATTCAATGTTGCTGTTAGGGTTGGGTGTTAGTTTTGCAGGAACCACCCAGGCAGCGGATTACTACGCTTCAGCTGCTTACGGTATCAATGATCAATTTGACCTTGATGATAATCTTTATGATCTGGACTCAGATACAGGTAATTATGGATCAATCAGTTTTGGCAAGTATTTCCGAGAGGTAAGAGTGGAGCTGGAATACTCTTATACCGATGCTGACATTGATTCAAATAATGCCAGTAATGATAAAGGTGAAGTTGAAACAAAAGCTCTTTTTATTAATGGATTTCACGATTTCGAAACCAATAACAAATTCAAGCCTTACCTTGGTGCAGGAATAGGGTGGATGAATGTTGATGTGGAATATAAGCAGTCGGGTATCGAGCTAATAGATGACGACGATAATATTTTTGCATTCCAGGCTATTGCTGGTGTGGGTTATGACATCACCGATAGTTTGAATATCTTTGCTCAAGCGAGATATAGAAATGGTGAGGACTCTGAAGTAAAGTCTAATTTATTACCCACAAAAATTGATATTGAAATCGAGAGTTATATTTACGATATAGGTATCAAGTATTCTTTCTAGTTTTTAACAAATCCGATTTTAAGCAGCAACAGGGATTGTGGCGGTTGATCCGTTGCTTTCATTTTTTATATCTTGAGTACATCTACAAATAACGTAAGGCGCTGTCCGGGTTGCAGATAATTTTTCTTATTTAGTTTGTTCCACGCAAGAATATCACTAATTTTCAGGTTAAATTTACTCGCGATTTGGTACAGTGAGTCACCCCGACGTACCTTGTATCTGAGCTTTCTCACACTGGCAGTTGTAGTGCCATCTCCTCCAGCTCTGACTTTTAATTTCTGCCCAAGTTTGAGTGGTGATTTAACATCCAGGCTATTCCACTTGGCGATATCACGAATTGAAACTTTTTTGTTTTTAGCAATGCGCCATAGTGAGTCGCCGCTTCTTACGGTATAAATATCAGCAGTGCCTCCTAAGGGACCGTTAAATAAGGCCCCATCAAAACCTGTGCCAGGAATTTTAAGTCTCTGACCAATACTGAGGTGATTACCCGCGAGTAAATTTAACCTGAAAATTAGTGATATTCTTGCGTGGAACAAACTAAATAAGAAAAATTATCTGCAACCCGGACAGCGCCTTACGT
>DRHD01000249.1 GCA_011049795.1 Porticoccus sp. | reverse complement strand
GCTTTAACTCCGTTTTGAGTAAGTCAGGCCTTAGGTATGTAGTTCCCCTTGCGTCATTAAACTTGATGTGCTGTAGTGACGTCTAAGAAAACAAGCTTTCAGGGACAAGGATGGTAGCGGGTTGGTGACTTGGCATTTTAGTTTCCTTCCTTGGTTAAATACTTCTCTTTTGTCGTGATACCTAGTAGCGGGAGTAATGCCTCTATTTACCCATGCCATTCACCAAGTGTTAGTAATACTTAAAAGTTGAGTAATATCAGCAATGAAAATTAAAGATTTTTTAGGTGTTGAACTGCCCATTATTCAGGCTCCTATGGCGGGAGTTCAAAATAGCACCTTGACTGTTGCTGTCTCTTTAGCGGGTGGATTAGGCTCTTTGCCTTGCGCTATGCTCAGTACCGAACAGCTTCGCGCCGAACTAACTACGATTCGATTGCAAACTGACAAACCGTTTAATATAAATTTTTTCTGCCATACTTCCCCTGTACCTAACGCTGATCGCGAATCCAAATGGCAAACTGTGCTGAAGCCATATTTTACTGAATATGGGATCAGTGCTACTGATATTACTCCGGGCCCTTCGCGTGAGCCCTTCAGTCATGCGGTGGCAGATGTGCTAGAGGAGTACAGACCTGATATTGTGAGTTTTCATTTTGGTTTACCGGCAACTGATTTATTGGCGCGGGTAAAAGGTTGGGGTACAACGGTTCTTGCATCTGCAACCACTATTAAAGAAGCTCAATGGCTTGAGTCACATGGCGCCGACGGCATTATTGCGCAAGGGCTTGAAGCGGGTGGCCATCGAGGCATGTTTTTGTCAGATGACATAAGCAATCAAGTCGGTACGTTTGCGCTGCTCCCACAAATTATACAAAAAGTAAAAGTACCGGTGATAGCGGCTGGCGGCATTGTAGATGCGGTTGGTGTTAAGGCCGCCTTATCGCTTGGAGCATCAGCTGTACAAGTGGGTACTGCCTATCTACTCTGTACCGAAACGAACACGAGTCAGATTCATAGAGCAGCTATTAAAAGCGAAGATGCGCAGCATACCGCCATTACCAATCTCTTTTCCGGCAGGCCCGCTCGCGGTATCGTCAACCGTGTCATCAGAGAAATTGGCCCGATTAATAACGATACCCCCGAATTTCCATTGGCCGCTACTGCCATTACTGCACTGCGTAAACAAGCGGAGCAGGGCGGTTCGGGAGATTTTTCGCCACTGTGGTGCGGGCAAAATGCTAGCGGCTGTAAAGAAATTTCGGCTGCTGAATTAACCAGAGGTTTAGCGGCTGATCTATAATTTGTTTGTAGGTGCTAGCTGCTGAAAAATTTTCTCACCCTGGTTAAAATAAAAAAAACCATAAGGAATTGCAATGTACCACTACCGAGAAATGTGCCTGGCCGATATTCCCGCCGCGTTCCACGTCCGCACCTCTACCATTGAAAACCCATTAACTCTGCAGGAACTGGAACAGGATTATGAGCTAACCCCTGAGTCACTGGCACAGGCGATGAAAGCTTCGTCGAAAGGTTGGGTTTGTGAGGATGATAATCAAGTGGTTGGTTTTGCGATGGGCGATCCCTATGAAGGCGAATTAACAGTCCTAGCGGTACTGCCAAAACACGAGGGCAATGGTATCGGTAAGCGATTGCTGGCAACAGTGGAATCATGGTTGTTAGAATCAGGCTGTGATGAGTTATGGTTGTTAACAACACCTGACCCAACACTACGTGCCTATAAACTGTATCTATCTAAGGGCTGGACTGCAACGGGCGAGATTATTGACGAAGATGAAAAGTTTGTTAAAGTGTGTAGTTAGTGCTCATCCAGAAATTACCAGTTTTTACTTTATCGTCATACCCGCGCAGAGCCTGCCCTCGAATGTAGTAGTCGGGGGCGGGGATCCAGGTTTTTTCGGGGCCTGCGGCCCCATAGATTCCCGCCTACCCCAGGGCACCCTCTCTTGCGCTGCAATTCACCTTGTTCGCGGGAATGACGGTCGTTTCTGGATGGACACTAGCTAACAAGCCTGCTGTTGACCTAGAATTGCTGCGGTTTGATAGTAGGTTTGCTGTAAAATAAGCGCATCATTACTGGCGCGGTGCCGTTCAAAACCCCACTCGACAATGACCTGCTCTTTTGTTTCATGCCAGATCTCAAGTTGAGCATCACTTAATAAGGTCCGCAAAGATTCGAGGCGAAAACGTTGCGGCAGATTGGCCGTATCATAGAGCAATCCCAACCAACTACTATCGTTTCCCCAAGCGTCACTATAAACCACTTCACCCGCGAGCAAATCATTGAACATAGTGGCAACCCCAACAGCATCACGACCATACTGGTCGAGTGTTTCCCGACTAATACCGTGCATCAATTCAGCCTTTGGATCCCAGTGTTGCCAATCGGTTTCACGGCGAATAATACTACATTGACTCTGCCCATCAGCCAACGCTACCCCCACTTCTATAGGGTAACTGCCACGGCCAAAACCAGAGGCCTCAACATCAATAATCAAAGGTCGCATACTAACTATCCATTTATGTGAGTACTGTTGAAACTGCTTTACAGCAAACATTGATTCCATCTATGAAGAAATGCTTACTCAGCTTGCAGACAATACACTTATTATTTTTGTGATATTTAATGGTCGAATTATAGACACTTATTGGATATTTATGCGAATTCCTGGTTGCCGATGGCTTACTGGCTGTATTCATCCAGCAATTCGGCCAACTGCTGCAACCTGTTTAAGGGGTTAGTCAACGCCAACAACTTAAACTTCAGTAGCTCTTCTATGGGTAGTAATTGTGCCAATAGACAACTCAACGTACTGACATCACCCACATCGGGATTTAGTTTTAACCGTGAAATATGTGGATGATCCAATAATTGTGATAACAAGTCAGTCATTCCCTCTGCATCCTCTGGCAATGGCTCCAAAGCCTCTTGATCAATCCACTCCACCTCAGCCATATGCAGATTATCTTGACGCTGAAAACTCGAAAGCACACGAAATTTTTTACTCCCTTCAATGGTCACACCTAACAAGCCATTAGCAAGCGAATCCCAGTCCACAATCCGCGCATAAGTGCCCACTTGTGCCAGACGGGTATCAACCGTATTTTCCGGCACATGTGTCTCGCTTCCTTCGCGCAACCACACCACACCAAAACCAGAATCATGCTTTAAACTTGTGCTGATTAAATCAAGATAGCGCGGTTCAAATATCTGCAAGGGCATTCTCCCGCCAGGGAATAGCACCGCGCTCAGGGGGAATAGAGGGATGG
>DRHD01000248.1 GCA_011049795.1 Porticoccus sp. | reverse complement strand
AGATGTGTATAAGAGACAGCTATGAGGTGTCTATTTACGGTCGCAATCTTACCGATGAGCTTAGTTATGCCAACCGCTATATTGTCAGTGGTGTAAGGGATGGTGTTCGAGCCAAAGGTCGGCCGATTGATCCTGAGAGCTATGGCGTGGAAGTGGCGGTATTCTTTTAAACGGTTAGGGGTTTTCCTCGGGAGTGATAACCACTCTCGCTTGCAAGGATGCAGGCAGCCCTGAACAGCCCCGTTGAAATACGGGGCTGTTTTTTTTTCATCATAATAAATGGTCCTGCACGGTAATAATGGTTATCGGTTGGCCGTCGACTTATTGTGTTATCCCTGGATGATAATAATTCTGTCTTAGAGATAAAGTAAAACAGACTATACATTCTGTCAATGTAGGTTTATCTTGCTGGCTAGCGTTGCTAGCGGCCCATCTCTACGAGTTGAATGTGATGATCCATAAACTATTCCCCGGTTTAGCTTGGTTACGAGCTTATAATCAGGGCATCTTCAAGAGAGATTTTCTGTCCGGCATATCCATTGCTTTTATGCTTATTCCGCAGGGTATGGCTTATGCGGTGGTGGCAGGGCTACCCCCCGAATATGGCTTGTATGCCTGTATATTTCCGCCTGTCATTTATGCCCTGTTAGGTACCTCTAATAAAATTTCGATAGGCCCGGTGGCTATCGATGCCATTCTAATTATTACCGGCTTAAGTGTGTTGGCAGAACCGGGCAGTGATCACTACCTGGAGCTGGCGATTGCTCTCACTTTGTTGGTGGGGCTGATTCAATGTTTTTTTGGGCTGATCAGGTTTGGCTTTATTGCTAATTTTTTATCCTATCCAGTTATTGTCGGTTATACCTCGGCGGCGGCAGTGATCATCATGGCTAGTCAGTTTGAAGTGATACTCGGTATTAAGGTGGCAAACGGTAATTTTTTTGAATTGATCTATCTGTTACTCAATCACAGTGCTGATTGGCACTGGCTGACTCTGGCTATTGCTATCAGCGGTTTGGTGTTTATGTTGATCCCCAAAAAAGTATTTTTTGGCTTACCGTGCGCGCTGATCCTTCTGGTCGTAGGCATGTTATGTTCAGGAATTTGGGATGCTAATGCTTATGGGGTGGATGTTATCGCTTCAATCCCTCAAGGATTGCCTGCGGTGGCGGTTCCTGATTTATCCGGCGATGAGTTGACGGCATTGTTGCCGGTAGCAATGACAGTCGCGTTGATGGGTTACGTTGGGACCATGTCAATTTGCAAATCCCAGGAAAAACCTACGGATACTATCCGGGTAAAACCTAATCAAGAGCTCATTGCCATTGGTGCGGCTAATATTACCAGTGCTTTTTTTAAAGCGTTTCCGGTTTCTGCTAGTTTTTCAAGAAGTGCGGCCTTCAGGGAGGCGGGGGCTTTAACTCAAGTATCAGCGTTGGTCTCTTCTGTGTTAATAGTGATTACGGTTCTGTACTTAACCCCGCTATTTACTAACTACCCTTTGCCCAAGGCCCTGTTGTCAGCGATTATTATTGTGTCGGTGGCTGGGTTATTTAAATATCAACAAATGAAAAAATTATACCGGCAAAGTAAGCGTGAGTTTTTTATCTTGTTAGTCACCTTTTTTATTACCCTGTTATTAGGGGTGCAGCAGGGGCTTCTAGTGGGTGTGACCTTGTCGATTCTGATGGTTATCTATAATACCGCGAACCCTCATATGACTCAGTTAGGCGCTATTCAGCACGGCAGATTGTTTCGTAATGTGAAACGATTTGATGATGCCTATGTGCGTGACGATATCCTGATTTTCCGTTTTGATGCGCCACTCTATTTTGCCAATAAAGACTATTTTGTCAGCAAGCTGTATGGCTGGATCAAGTACCGAGATAGCAATTTATTAACGTCGGTTGTTTTTGATGCCGAGGCGGTCAATAGTTTGGATAGTACCGCGGTATTAATGCTGCAACAACTCATTGAAAATTTAAAAAATCAAGGTATTAATTTTTACATCACCAATGCTATAGGTCCGGTAAGGGATACGATTAATCGATCTGATTTAGTTGCGTATATGGGCGGCCGTACTATGTTTTCCACCATACATGACGCCATTGTATATATTGAGAGTGGTAGCCTTGTATATGTTGATGATGCCTTGCAGACGGATAATTAGTTTAATTCTTCAATGATTATAAAGATGTAACAATAGTATCAAGTGGTCATTTTTACTTAGAGCTTTATCTGCTTATATATCTATATATAGGTGAAGTAACTCTCTATTTTGCTGTAGTCTTTAGCGCCCAAGTCAATACCATCAACTAGTGAAGCTGTCAGTATTCTGTTTAGCATCAAACCATTAATAATACATAAGCCGAACCATACACACTCTATGAATAAACATCCTTTACAAGAAAATTTGTTTGATGAATTACATAGCCGCCCGTTTCCTCTACTTAGTTCACCGGTGTCTGTATCGCATTGGGTCATGCTCGATCCGGGCGATCCAGCAGTTGAGTTAAAGCACATTGCTAACCTTGCTCGTCAATATTCAGTATCACCGCCTGAGCAAGGCGCAAGCTGTTATTACACAAGTTTAGGTGAGTTTGAGTTTCGCTGGGAACGGCATACAGAATTTTCCAGCTATATGGTTATCGTGCCATGCACGGGTGAACAGCCCTTCAATGAGACTGCTTTGTCAGTATTGCCCGCCGCCTGGATTTCGGATCTGAGTGGATCAATGATCGGTGGCGAACATATAGAGCTGCGGTCCAATACCGGCAAGCAGATTGACACCCAATCCTTACACCCTTATTTTGAAGGGCAAAGTTTAATGGGAAGTAGGGTGCTTGACGACAAGGCCTCGCTTTGGACTTCGTTACGAAGTTATAGTGATGGGTTTTGTAGAATACTTGTTTATACAGAAAGCGAAGATTTGTGTGAGTGTGGCAGGCTGGTTCGAAGTTTAATTGAATTATCCGCCTATAGAAACCTCACCTTGATAGCCTTGCCTATAGCCCGAAATTTAATTCCAGTGGTTTCTGGTCTTGAATTTCGTCTTGCTGAATTAACTCAGCGATTAACAGATGCGGGTAATTTTAAAGGTGAAAAATTATTGCTGGAAGAATTGTCGGCTTTTGCTGCAGAGTTAGAGCGATTGGTCTCGGACAATAATTTTCGATTTGCGGCGACAGAGGCCTATTATCGTTTGTCTGAAGATCGCTTATTGGAGTTGAATGAACAGCCGCTACACAATTTGCGTACACTGGAAGAGTTTCATCAGCGTCGTTTCAGGCCTGGCTTCTCCACTTGTCAGTCGGTTAGATCAAGAATGAATGATTTGTCAGTGAGGGTTAATCGCTCAAGCAGCCTGTTGCGTACGCGTGTTGATTTGATACTCGAATCTCAAAATCAGGACTTGCTTCGTTCAATGGATCGTCGCGCCAAGTTACAGATCCGTATGCAACAAACGGTTGAGGGTTTGTCGATTATTGCTATGACACACTACACGCTCAGCCTGTTAGGCTATTTATTAAAAGCTGTACCGGTAGAATTAATGCTTGTGTCCAGCGATATCATATTGGCAGCTTCCACCCCAGTTATATTTGCAGCAGCCTGGCTTTCAGTTCGTCGAATTCGGAAGCGGTTTTCACCTGATGAACTTGAGGAAGGGTGATGACACCGCCAGCATTGATCTCACAGTGCATTAACCATTGGTCAGACATCATATTGATCTGTTGAATGTTGGCCATAGCGGCAACCTATTCGGATTTGATCTAGTATTATTGACTGAAGTATCGAGCCAAATCTAAATGTGACTTAAAGAATGATATATTTGAGGCCGCGGCAATCGTAAATACTACCGATAACAATAGTAAAAATAAAATACCTCGCATTGTCGTTGTCGGTGGCGGTGCGGGCGGCTTACCACTCATCTGTACATTAGGAAAAAAACTGGGTAAAAGTAAGCTCGCAGAAATAGTTCTGATTGATAAAAATATTAATCATGTGTGGAAGCCACGCCTACATGAACTTGCTTCCGGCGCATTGGATGAGGCTACGGACTTTGTTAATTTTTCGAGCCATTCACATCAGTATCATTACCGGTTTGAGCGTGGCAGTGTGGCGGGGCTTGATACCGATCAAAAAATAATTTCCGTCTCTGAAGTTAATGATGAATCCGGTAATACTACTTGGCCTGAGCGACAGCTTGAGTATGATTATTTAATCCTTGCGGTCGGTAGTCGCTCTAATAGCTGGGACATTCCAGATGTTGATCAGCATTGTTTTTTTCTTGATAGCATCAATAATGCCTTGTCGATAAGAAAACGTTTAACCAATGTGTTCCTCGCCGCTATCAAGAATAAACATCCTGCGCGTATTGCCGTTGTAGGTGGTGGTGCTGCCGGCGTTGAGTTATGTGCCGAAATTGCACGGATGGCAGAGTCGATGACCGGGCATGCTCCAGATGAAAACGCCGGGGATGGAATTGAAATTCATTTAATCGAGGGCTCGCCACAATTGCTGCCCCGGTTGAATAAAATTTACGGTGATAAATTTTCCAGCTACATGCACTCTATTAATGTCACTGTGCATCTAGGGTTTGAAGTGGTGAATGTCACCCCTGAATTCATCACCAGTTACAATCATCAAACGGTCGCTGCCGATACTATCATTTGGTCCGCTGGTATTATTGCTCCAGCTTGGCTCTCGCAATTGAAAGGCATTGTCACTAATCCTATCAATCAAGTTGTGGTTGATGCATCCCTATGCTGTCCAGGCGTCAGTGGCGTTTACGCCTTGGGGGATTGTTGCAGTGTCTATCAAAATGGTGAGGCGCTGATGATTCCACCTAGAGCAAAAGTGGCAAAGGACATGTCGGACTTTCTAGCGCAACGAATTATTGACAAGGTAAAAGGGCGGGGAAACGATCATGAATTTCACTACCGTGATTCAGGTTCCCTCATTGCCTTAAGTCATTACTCGTCATTCGGGCGTGTTTTTAGTCGCTTGCTAGGGCGGAGTATTATCTTTGAGGGAACCATTGCGATGTGGGCTTACCGTTTATCGTATTGGTCGCACCATGCTGCGGTTTGTGGCTATCGTTCTGCAGTAATCCATTTTCTATTTAGGCAATTAACTCGATCCAAGGATCTTAAGTTGAGGCTGCACTAACCGCACATTACTAGTTCTCCCTTTGTTAACATCCACTGCTCACCCGTATGAAGATTAATAGCGTCTTTCTCTTCTATCTCAATAATCGGTAATTTTTTTCCTGAGATGCTTAGATAAACGTTGGCTGCGATTATGCAACTGACTTCGGGCTGTAGCAGAATGATTGCCGCGGGGCCATTGTTGGCATACAGGCATTCCAGTAGAGCGCCAGGGCCAGCAGTACTGCCTTTAATACCCGGCATAAGCAACAACGTCTCTTTGATAGATTGGCCACATTGAGGGTGGTGACGATCTATAATGAAACCCGTTTCGGGGTTTACGCCACCCCAAAAGCTTAAGCTTTTTTGCAGAACCAGGATTTTACCGCTAGCGTCCCCTTCATTTAAATTTCGAATGTAAATACGATTACCGTGCATCACTTTAATGCTTCCAGAAATTTTCATTGATTTGAGTTTTTCCGTAGACTGCCGATTCGATACAATCTGTTAATCGAGAAAATAATACGCTAACGTTAATGTTTCCTGGCGCATAGTGAGCCCATTTTAGTGACGCTGTCATTACGGTGCCTGTAGTGTTTTTGATTAGGTCTCCGTAGTAAGTACAGGTGTCGGTAACGATGACAATATTTTCTTGATCGAAATGGCTAATTAAATGGCTATCGTTAAGCTGTTTAAGTACATGACGACTGGTTGATATATAAAGTGTAATAGCCTTTGATATTTTTCTATCGTCTAATAATTGGATGACTTGTTTGAATTCTTCTAAGGAAAAATGAGGGGTACCCAGACAGACAGTGCTAAGTTCACCCTTGCTGGTGCTTGTAAATGAGTGTTTGACCTTGAGGATATCATTAGCTGTGACTATCACTGTACGGATGGGAGGCTGCCACTGTAAGGCGTCTTCTAATGTTTTTGCTTCCGGTGTGATTCCGACAGCATGGAACATCGCCATATTGCCAGAACTGCCGGCAGCCGCACCGAGATTTCGCAAGTTATCCTTACTTGTGGATGTTGGTAATCCACTGATGACCGGGATTTTATCACTGACATCATCGCCAATAAAAAAACCCAACAATTGATAAAAATTATCCTCTGCCAGCCAGTGATCCGGAATGTTTCTTAATTGGTAAACCACTTGTCCTCGTCTATTTGTATTTAAATACAGCCCTTGCTCAGGAATGCGACCGGTAAGAGCCGCACATAAATCGAGGTATTGAAATGTCTTGTTGGTTCTGGCTCCAATAACCGAGTTGGCATAGATCACAGCATTAGATTCAGCCCAGGCAATAACCTCGTTTTGTTTTGGTGTCTGCGGTAAATAATAGGGCGCACAGGTTAGTGCTATATCACAACCCATTTGTTGGTAGAGTTTAACGATACGACAGGCGGATTTCACCGAGGGACTGTTGGCTGGGTATAGTGCCGGCCGTTGAAGATCCGCTGAACTTGAATTGAGTGTTGTTGGTACTAACACGCACGCTTTATCTGCAGCTAATTTTTCAATAAAGACACAATCTGCGGGACCGGAATAATATGAGCCTACTAAGTGAGCCTGGCTAATATCAATTAATCTTTCAGCATGGGTCGCTACAGCGATACGGCTAAGTAGCTGCATGGCAAATTGTAGCGATGCTCCCTCCTTGCCATCCAGGCGACGTTGATCTTGGTGGCTAGGAAGAAAGTCGGTCATTCCGCTTTAGTAAAAGTTGAGTTGTCGCTGATCATTTCGTAAATACGATAAATAATCGTCTTTCCTGTTTCTTTGGCTTCACCAACCGCCAAGGTAGTATTGAGCCAATCGTAGCGCGGGTCACCCGTTTCAAATTGAACTTGTACCTTGAATAGATTTTCACCAAATTCATAACCTTCGCCTTGTTCCAATTTGTCAGTAATGGCTGAGTCATATTGGTAATAACCCTGGTAGCTCATATTGATTAAGGCGCCGTCATCGGTTTTTATCGTTTTACGAACATCTAACTTGGCGAGGCCGTCGTGATTCACTGAGACCCAATCACCACCTCCGGGCAGCGCCACACCATTTATACGTTCCCCCCAAAAGTGTCCGCCTCCAATAATATAAATTTTACGGTTACCAAAAGGGGTTTCACCAATTTGTTGTAAATCGCTAATTTCAGAGTCAAATTCTACTAAGGGCGTTAATTGCATAGGGCCTCCTAACTAACCGTGATCTTCTTTAAGAGTTTTAACCAGCGCATAAGACATAAAGATACCAACGACTAAAATGGGTAGGGACACAACCAGCACGGCTGTTTGGGCGACTTTAAGCCCGCCAATATACATCAAGGTGATGGGTAGAATCGCCAGGGCAAAAGACCAAAATGCCCGGTGCCAGCGGGGAGGGTCTTCACTGGGTGATAATTTTTTAGTGGCATTGGAGGCAAGAATGTAAGAGGCGGAATCATAGGTGGTGGCAGAAAAAATAACACTGACCACACAGAATAAACCAATAATCAATTCTGCCATCGGCAATTGATCAAAGCTTGCGATGATGGCTTGATTGCCGCCCTGGTTGTTTAAGATATCTAACACCGCGACTTGACCAGTTAGTTCTTGATAGAGGGAAAAGTTGCCCAACGTTAAATAAAACAAGGCCGCGCCGAGGCTGCCGTAAGTTAACATGCCGACAATGACTTCGCGGATAGTACGGCCACGGGAAATACGAGTGACAAACAAACCGACAAAGGGACCATAGGCAATCCACCACGCCCAATAGAATACCGTCCAGTCTTCAACAAAACCCGAATCGGTAAACGGGTCAGTCCAGGTATTCATCTGCACAAAGTTTTGTACCACGGTGCCAACACTATTTAATGCAGTTTTTAATAAAAACAGGGTGGGGCCGGCAAACAGAACATAAGCCACTAAAATTAGAGCGAGTAATAAATTGAAATCACTGAGACGCTTGATGCCTTTTTTAATACCCAGCCAAACACTGATGGCGAATAAGACCACACAAATTGAAACCACGAAAATTTCAAGCTCAATTCCGGTTTCAATGCCGGTGAGGCGAGATATTAATGCCGCGATCAGTGGCGTGGAGAAACCTAGCGAAGAGCCGGCGCCGCCGATTAGGGCAATCATAAAGAGAAAGTCGACAAAGCGTGCCCCTATATGATCTTCCTTGCCCTTGAAAAAATAATGCAGGCTTAAACTAAATTTAAGAATAGGAATTTTTTTCACATAATAGGGATAGGCAATAGCAATAGTGGGTAGGCAGTAGAATGCCCAGGCTGTAACACCCCAGTGAAAGACCCCATAGGAGGATGCCCACTTGGCGGCTTCCACAGACAGTGGTTCAGCGCCAAAGGGAGGGCTTTGATAGTAGTAGGCCCATTCAATCGATGCCCAGTACATTAAACCTGCACCAATACCGGCACAAAACAACATACCGATCCAGCTGTAAGTACTAAACTCCGGCGGCTCATTTTCGTCGCCTAGTGTAATCCCGCCATAACGACTGAATGCTAACCACACTAATAGTAGAAGGGCAGCACAACCACTCAATAAATACAGCACACCGAATTGGCTGGCAATAAAGTCATAACATTCTTGGATAATTTTGGCGCCGGCTTCTGGTGCAATGATTAGCGGCACGGACACCAACAGGATTACCATGATGGTGCCTACAAAATTGGTCTTGTCGATATTCTGGTCCAAATTTAAATCTCCTG
Organism: Porticoccus sp.; assembly: GCA_011049795.1. The sequence continues at coordinate 2,666 of DRHD01000248.1, read as the reverse complement.
CTGCTTTGTTTTTATAGTTGTTGCCATAATAGTTGTTGAGATCAGGGCTGTGGTGATTTCAAAAATTGACACAGTGCCTGGTCAGGGGCGTCAATCACCTGAACCGTATCCCCCAGTTCTAAGCTTAAGCGTGATTCCGTGTTGTAGCGTGGCCATTGCGTTAAGCCCTGGCCATTGGGGTTGCCCGTTTTAGCAAAATTCACCCAATAGTTCATCATCGTTGCGGTCAACGTGGTATCCGTTGCATCGGTGGGTAGCCAGCTATCATGGGTATTAAATACATAGGGTAGTTCAGCTCCGTGATAGACGCCTATGCGTTCACCGCCGATACCAGCCCTTTGCCGGGTAAAATAATAACGATAAATATCGCCAATGGCGCGTTTGCTTAAGGCAGCGGCCTGAGTCTGGGCAGTACAACTATACTCCCAGGCTTGTTTCAGGTCGGCAAGTTGCGCGCGAAGGCTGGGGCGATGGTTAACGAGTGACAATACCTTGGCCTTTGTTCCCGGTTTAAAATACTGGTCGATAAACTGATGGAGATCCTGTTCAGTGGGTTTGGCCATGGTATACATTAATTTTTCGTCGGCGTTATTACCCAGTAAAACATTGGCAGATGATATCTTGCCCAGTTTATACAGGTTCGCCACACTGTCGCTTAGAAAATTGTTATCTATCGCCGCATAGAAGTATGACCGTTCATTGTTGTTGTAATCGTGCAAATAGTATTTTTCAGCCGCCTCAAGAATTTTATCCGCCGGTACGTAGCGTAATTGTTTAATTGACGTTAAACCGAGTGAGTCTGTGAATTCTTCGCCAAACACTTCTTCATTTTTCAGTGTGTCGCGGTAATTGATATCAAAGGTGCCGCTCTGACGTATGGCATTTTTATATAATCCATCAGCCAGAGGGGATAACATTAAGGCGCCGATATTAGCTGCTCCTGCGGACTCCCCAAATAAAGTGATATTGTTAGCGTCGCCGCCAAAGTGTTCGATATGTTGATTGACCCATTTAAGAGCCGCTATCTGGTCAAGTAATCCGTAATTGCCGGAGCTGCCAGATGCCGATTCAAGGCTTAACTCGGGATGGGCCATAAAGCCAAAGACATGCATGCGGTAAGCGATAGTGACTACAATAACGCCTTTAGCCGCCAGGGCATCGCTTAGATAGTTCGGTTCATAACTCCAACCTCCTTGATTATTGCCACCATGAATAAATACCATAACGGCTAACTTTTTCTTGGCTGTTAGATCCGGCGACCAGATATTTAAATACAAGCAGTCTTCACTGACACTGCGGGGCACCGGAGCTCTGGTAATGTCAGCATCAAAAGTGGTCATCACATCTTGATACCATTCGGTGTTGTAGTGAGTTTGCATGCAGGCCGCTGCGAATTGAGTTGCGTCCTGAATTCCATCGCGAGCAATCGGTGGTTGCGGGGCCTGCCAGCGTAATGTTTGCACCGGTGGTTGGGCAAAGGGTATGCCTCGAAAAATATTGATGCCGTTTTCTAACCGTCCATTAAGCATCTCTTCGCCGGTGTGAACTTTAACGTCAGCAGCATGCAGTGGGGATAACAATAATAATAAGCCGAGAGCAGTGGTGGTATTACTCACTAGACTTGGAAAATACTTGAACATATGGATGCCTAATATTATTGGTTTTAAAGCATAGGAGACAATCAGCTTGATAATGGATACTCCTAATAAAAAGGGCTGCTAAGCCAGCCCCTTGATTGACGCCCTGTTAGTCGTCAATTTGTACCACGACACAGCCCCGAAACCCACCTTGTTCAATGTATTCATGGCTCTTTGCCATTTCTGAGAAGGGAAGCGTATGGGCTATCCGATGTTGCAATTGATTTTCGCGCAATAATTGCGTGGTATCCATAATGGCCTGTTGTTTGGCCTCTTCCGGCATGGCATAGACAATCACCATACGCAGGGTTAAGTCCAGAAACATCATTTGGATAAAGGGCAGCTGTGGCTCTTTAACCTGGGTTGAGGAGTAGGTGGCAATCGTTCCGCCAATGGCAATGCATTTTAAAACTTCTGGTAAGTTGGCGCCAAATTCCACATCGATGACGCGATTCACCTTGTCACCGTTGGTACATGCCAGCACGGCTTCTCCCCAATTTTTCTGGCGATGGTTAACGACATAGTCAGCGCCCAGTTCTTTACAGGCAATTTCGTCGGCAATGGTACTGGCCGTAGCAATGACCGTCGCGCCGGCATATTTAGCCCATTGAATCGCGTAATAGCCAACCCGGCCTGCACCGCCTGTCACCAACACAGTTTGTCCGTTGATGTCGCCGTCGGCAAAGACACAGCGGTGGGCGGTCATGATGGGAATGCCAATACAGGCACCCACTTCAAAGGAGGTATTGTCCGGTAGTTTGGGCGCGCGGTTAGAATCGAGGGCGACATATTCGGCCGCGCTACCGAAGCGACGTCCATATTGTGCTTGATAAACAAAAACCCGCTCACCAATACGGCTGTTATCGACGCCTTCGCCTACTGCTTCGATTATGCCAGCGCCATCACTATGGGGAATCACCAGACCGTCATCCAATAAATTGGGAAAAGCGCCAGCGCGTTTCTTGACATCGGAGGGATTGATGCCGGTAGTTTTCAGTTTGACTAACACTTCGCCACGTGCTGCTACGG
>DRHD01000247.1 GCA_011049795.1 Porticoccus sp. | reverse complement strand
GGGTAATTGGGTTGAGTTACATCAGGATGACGGCAAAAAATTCCGCTGTCGCCTGGCGGCCATTATTCGTAGCACCGGTAAATATATTTTTGTTAACCGCTCGGGTATGAAAGTAGCAGAATATCATCGCCAGGGTCTTGCCGTGGCGATTAAAAATGGTCAAATCAGTACCTTGGATGAGGGCTTGTTATTTGATCGAGCGCTGGAGTCTGTTATTGGCAATCTTCGCTCGATGAAAGCTGGCTCTTAGTCCACTTTAGTTTGTTCCCCATTCAAGCTTGTACTATCCTTGCTCAATAACCATTGTTCGCTATTGAGTTGGGGTATTGCTGTTGAATCAATCTACAAATACTTGGCAATTGGATGATCACTGGCTGGATAATGTGCGCCAAGTACCATCCTCTAACTGTAATCAACGCCCCGATAACACTGATATTAATTTATTGGTAATCCACAATATCAGCCTACCTGCGGGTGAATTTGGTGGTGATTGTGTGGAGCGCCTATTTACTAATTGCCTTGACTGTGAATCTCACCCTGATTTTGATAGTTTGCGCGATCTACAGGTTTCTTCTCATTTCTTTATTAATCGCGATGGTGATGTTACCCAGTTTGTACCGATGAATTTACGCGCATGGCATGCGGGGCGGTCAAGCTTCAATGGTCGGCAGGCTTGTAATGACTATAGTATTGGGATTGAATTAGAAGGCACTGATGATTGCGTTTATACCGACTCTCAATATCAGGCGCTGATTTCATTAACTAAGCAGCTCATTAGCGCTTATCCTGACATTACTCGAGATCGAATTGTAGGGCATAGTGATATTGCTCCCGGGCGTAAAACCGATCCAGGGCCGACTTTTGATTGGGCGTTATACAAATCGTCCCTTCCGTAGCCCATTTTTACTTTTAACCACTTATAAAGTGAAGCTGATTGATGGAATTTCTAACGCTATTAATTGTTCTTGGGCTGTTGCAGTTGTGGGGGTCTGGCGGTCCTTTTCAACGCGATAGTTGGTTTTATAGATTTAGTGGAATAATTAAAGACCGCTTGCCTTCGCCTCACTTGCGTCTGCTGGTATTGGTTGGTATTCCTGCATTGCTGGTATTGGCATTACAGTTATTCTTTCATGCTGTTTTGTTTGGCTTGCTATCTTTAATGCTCTATATCGCCATTTTGTTATTTAGTCTGGGTCGAGGTGATGTCAGCGAAAACCTGCAGCGTTATCTCAGTGCCTGGAATCATGGTAATTTTGAAAGCGCTTATGAGCAAGCTTTAGCCATAGGCGATTTTGAACAGAGTGATGCTATTGGTGATCATGTGTCCTTGCATGAACATGTTCGTGCAGCTTTTTTGTTCGAAGGATTTGAACGTTGGTTCGCTGTGGTATTTTGGTTTTTAGTGCTAGGGCCGGTGGGGGCTGTGGTTTACCGCTTGAGTTATTTGTCTGGACGTAGCGATATTATTGAGCCGGCGGATAAGCTATTGGCGTTACGTTTTGTGCATTATTTAGATTGGCTGCCAGTACGATTTTTGGTGATTTCTTTTTCATTGACCGGAAATTTTGTCAGCGGGTTCCAGAGTTTCTGGCAGAAAATATTTGATAATCAGCCATCATCAGAATTGTTGGATGCCTGTGCTGTCGCATCGATTAAAGGTGTTGATGAACAGCGAGTCTATCCTGCCGATAAAGAACATTTTATTGAGTTTGGCCGGCAGGAAATGTTGGCGTTGCAGTCATTGTTATCGCGTAGTGTGATTTGTTGGTTGGTGATTATTGCGATGCTGACGCTGTTTTCCGGATAGGGATAGATGTGGTTTGAGGGGATAGCGTGCTTATCTATTTTTTGCTCGTTAACGCCAGCGCTACTTTGGACTGATTGCTGCGGCCAAATTTTTCAGAAATAAAATTTCCGGCAGCAATTAACTGCTGCAGATTAATCCCAGTCTCTATGCCAAGTCCATTTAATAAATACACCACATCCTCGGTAGCCACATTACCCGATGCGCCGTCCGCATAGGGGCAGCCTCCCAAACCTGCTACCGAACTATCGATAACACTAATGCCCATTTGCAAAGCCGTATATATGTTGGTTAAAGCCTGGCCGTAGGTATCGTGAAAGTGTACGGCCAGTTTGTTGAATGGAATATCTTTGCTGACGGTTGCAAGCATTCGGCCAATACTTGCCGCCGTGCCCACGCCGATGGTGTCGCCTAAAGAGACTTCATAACAGCCGAGTTCGATGAGTTGGGTTGATAGCCTGCGTACTTTTTCCGGATCAATAGCGCCTTCATAGGGACAGCCCACCACACAGGAGACATAAGCTCGCACCGGGATGCCTTCTTTTTTTGCGGCTGCCATCACCGGGATAAAGCGTTCAATACTGTCGGCAATAGAGCAGTTTATGTTTTTTTGGCTGAAGGTTTCCGAGGCAGCTGCAAAAATCGCCACTTCTGTGGCGTTCGCTGATAGCGCCCGTTCAAATCCTTTGAGGTTGGGGGTGAGTGCAGCGTAGCTTACATGGTATAGCCGTTTTATTTGAGTGAAAACCTCTTCGCTACTGGCCATTTGTGGAACCCATTGTGGGTTTACAAAGCTGCCGGCTTCAATGGTGCTGACGCCAGCATCACCTAGCATGTCTATGAAATCGATTTTCGTTTGCGTGGAGATATTTTCTTTTTCATTTTGCAGGCCATCTCTGGGGCCTACTTCTACAATACGGACGTTCTTTGGCAGCGTGTTCATACTGATTTTTTCTCAAAAGCCATCAGTTCTGCACCACCGTCAACCAGATTGCCAGCCTGATAATAAAACTCTTGCACGGTGCCGTCATAGGGGGCGCGGATTGTATGTTCCATTTTCATCGCCTCCATAATGAGTAAGGCCTGATCTTGTTTGACGGGACTGTTCAGTTCAACCAGTAACTCAACGATGGTGCCATTCATCGGTGCGTTTAAACTGTCATCAGTCGTGCTGGTATTGGATTCGCCGATGTCGTCGGGGATAAGTCCGAAGGTAAAGGCATAGTCTTGTTTATACAGGCTGTATTCGTCATCGTGTTCAGCAATCGTTGTTCGACTTCGGTAGCCATTGATCGTGCTGGTTAATAGTGAGCCGGTAAGGTGGCCATCAGCGATGACGCATTGATCAGCAAAGTGAATACGATACTGCTGGTGGCTGTCTTGCCCGGTGTATTCAACTTCTACCTCTATCTTCTGAGAGTGACAGTGCAGGCTTAAGTGATAGCTGTGGGCTTCATTTAATCGCCAGGCGTTAGTGTGGTGCCAGGGTGAGTGGGGGTCTGTAGAATGTACGGCTTGCTGTTGCGCCTGTTGTTGTTGCTTAAGAATGAGAAACAGTGCGGCTAGCGGAATATCGGCGTTAATATCTTTTTCACTATGGTGAAAAATTTCATGGTGATGTTTTTCAATAAAACCGGTATCCAGATCTGCTTGAGCGAAGGGGGTGCAACTGCTTAGGTTATAGAGAAAATTAATATTGGTTGTCATTCCCTTGATACGGTACTCCGACAAGGCCTTGCTTAAGCGTTTTAACGCGCGGTCGCGGTTTTCATCCCATACTATAAGCTTGGCAATCATCGGGTCGTAATGCACGCTCACTTCATCACCTTGCCGTACACCGCTATCCACACGGATGTGTGCATTTTCTACCGGCGTTTCAACATAGGATAGTGTTCCCGTTACCGGCAGAAAATCATTGTCAGGATCTTCTGCATAAATACGTGCTTCAAAGGCATGTCCGTTTATTTTAATGTCGGACTGTTGCAGGGGCAGATCTTCTCCTGCGGCGACACGCAATTGCCATTCGACCAGATCCTGTCCGGTGATCATTTCGGTGACGGGGTGTTCCACCTGTAGGCGTGTATTCATTTCCATAAAATAAAATGAACCGTCTTTATCCAACAAAAATTCAACGGTGCCAGCGCCTTCATAATTAATCGCTTTGGCGGCACTAATCGCCGCGGTGCCCATTTGTTGTCGCAGTGCTTCAGTCATACCGGGGGCTGGAGCTTCTTCGATAACTTTTTGATGGCGGCGTTGTATCGAGCAATCGCGCTCTGCCAAATAAACGGCATTGCCTTGTTGGTCGCAGAAAATTTGAATTTCTACGTGTCTTGGTTCGGTTAAATATTTTTCTACCAACATGTTGTCGTCGTTGAAGGCATTGAGAGATTCACGCTTTGCTGCTGCCAGTGCCTGATCAAATTCTGCCGCCGAGTGAACCTGTCGCATACCTTTACCGCCACCGCCAGCAGCGGCTTTCAACAGTACCGGGTAACCCATCTCATCGGCGGCTTGTTTTAATATGGCTGGGTTTTGGTCTTCACCGTGGTAGCCCGGTACCAAGGGTACTGCTGCTTTTCCCATAATGGTTTTGGCGGCGGATTTTGAGCCCATGGCTTCTATGGCGTGGCGAGGTGGGCCAATAAACACGAGTTTATTGTCTATGCACTGTTGGCAAAATTGTGCATTCTCACTGAGAAAACCGTAACCGGGATGGATGGCCTGTGCGCCGGTTTTTATTGCCGCTGCAATAACACGATCTTTTTGTAAGTATGAGTCTCTCGAGGGTGAGGCGCCGATATGGACGGCTTCGTCGGCCATGGCGACATGTAAGGCCTGGCTGTCGGCATCAGAAAAAATGGCAACGGTGCGTATGCCCATTCGCTGTGCTGTTTTGATAATTCGACAAGCTATTTCACCGCGATTGGCAATCAGGATTTTAGTAAACATAATGGATCCTACAGTTGTTCGGGAGCCCAGTTAGCGGCGCGTTTTTCAAGAAAGGCATTCAAGCCTTCTTTGCCCTCTGCTGAACTACGAATGCTGGCGATTAGCTGGCTGGTTTCATTGATCAAGCGTTGATCGATGGCTTGATGCTTAATCGTGGCGATTAATTGTTTGGCGGCAGTGATGGCTTTTGGGCCATTGCCTAGCAGGGCATTAATCATGTTATTAAGCGTGTTATCTAATTCTGCTGCGGTGACAACTTCGCTAATTAAGCCCAGTCGTAAAGCGGTATCTGCGGTAAACCGTTCTGC
>DRHD01000246.1 GCA_011049795.1 Porticoccus sp. | reverse complement strand
CAGTGCAGCTGATGGCGGCCGTATTATTAATGCATTGGATCAACAAGCGGTGCCTTATAGCTTTAGCCAAGGCGGAAATACCATCCTCGTTCCAGCAGATAAAGTTCATGTTCTCCGCTTACAACTTGCCGAACAAGGACTACCCAAAGGAGCAGGGGTTGGCTTTGAACTCATGGACAAGCAGGCTTTTGGTATTAGCCAGTTTGCTGAACAGATTAACTTTCAGCGCGGCCTGGAAGGTGAGCTGGTCCGGTCAATCAAAGCCCTCGGCCCAGTAGCTGATGCTCGAATACATCTAGCACTTGCTAAACGATCGGTCTTCGTTCGAAACAGTGAACCCGCCAAGGCTTCTATTCTAACCACACTACACCCTGGCCGAACCCTCGACCCAGGGCAAGTCAATGCCATTATGCACTTGGTCTCCAGTAGTGTTCCTAACCTGACCTTAGACAATATTACTGTAGTCGACCAAGCTGGCCATCTGCTCTCAGGTTCTGCTGGCCTTAATAAGAGCCAAGAAAACACGCAGCTTAGCCACACTCAAAAGGTTGAAAGTAACTATCAAGAGCGTATCGAGAACATACTTTCTCCCCTTTTCGGTAAGGGAAATATTCGCGTTCAGGTCACTGCCCAGATTAATTTTTCCAAGCGGGAAGAAACTGTCGAACACTACGCACCAAACCAAAACATCAAGCAAGCTGCCATTCGCAGTGCCCAGTGGAGCACCAATGTTGATGGTGGCATAGGCTCGAGCGGCGGTGTTCCCGGCGCCCTGTCTAACAGCCCCCCCAGCTGGGGCTCTGCCTCCGCAGAAAGTGACAAGAAAGGCAGTGAAACTGAAACTGAAACTGAAGGACAAGGACAACAAAACTCTGCCAACAGCTTTCAAGGTGATAACACCATCAATTACGAGGTTGATCGTAATATTACTCACATCCAACACCAATCGGCCCAAATTGAACGTTTATCCACTGCTGTTGTTGTCAACTATCAACAGGATGTGGATAAGGAAGGAAATTCCAGCCAGATACCGTTAACAGAAAAAGAGCTCGCACAAGTGACGCTTTTGGTTAAACAGGCCATAGGCTTTTCTTTTGAGCGCGGCGATGAAGTACAGATTGTTAACAGCCCCTTTACTAAAGCAACCGTCACTGAAGTAACCGTAGACGAACAAGAAGAACTCGCTTTCTGGGCAACACTTCAAGGTCAGGAATTGATGCTGATTTTGGCGCGCTACCTTCCCATTGGGCTGGCAGCACTGGTGCTTTACTTTTTGATTATTCGCCCGCTGCTCAAACGGCACCTTGCTCATACCCCGCCCCCGCCCACTGTTAGACCGAGAAAAAGTGTCCGTGCTACAACGGGAGTACCCAGTGACGAAATAGTGGAAGAACCCGCTGTAGATGTTCAGATAAAACCCAGAAAATCTTCTGCGGGACGCAGGATGAAAGCGCAAAGTTATGAACAGAATGTTCATGAATTACGGCAGGTAGCCGAAGAGGACCCTCGGCTGTTTGCAATGATTGTCCGCTCTTGGGGAGCAAAAAAATGAGTAGTAAACCGTCATTGAATATCAGCGGTCAGCGTATGGGTGCCATCCTGTTAATGACACTGGATGAAGATAATACAGCCGAAGTATTCAAACACTTCACCCATAAAGAAATTGAAGAGCTCAGCCAGGAAATGGCGACCATTGGCCAGGTATCCCATGAAGAAATGGACAAGGTTATCGATGAGTTTTACGACGAAACGGAAGAGCTATCACTGATAAGCCAAGGCTCTTCTGGCGAGTACATTAAAACCGTACTGACCAAAGTATTAGGCAGTGAACGCGCTGCAACCATGCTCGATGATATCGTAGAAACAAATACCGCCAGCTCTGGCATTGATGCCCTCAACGGGGTTGAATCCGCCACCGTTGCAGAAATGATCCGTGATGAACATCCACAAATTATTGCTACCATTCTTGTTCACCTCGAGCGGGCACAGGCTTCAGAAATTCTCCAGGCCTTTGATAAAAAGCTGCTAACCGATGTGGTTCTCCGGATTGCTACCTTTAACGGTGTACAGCCCACGGCACTTCACGAACTGACCGATGTACTTGGCAGTATGCTGGAAGGTCAGAACCTGAAACGCAGCAAAATGGGTGGCATTAAAACGACGGCTGAAATTCTTAACCTCATGAGTACGAGCACCGAAGAAGCAGTGATCGAAACGGTTCGCGCCTATAACGAAGACTTGGCCCAGAAAATCATCGATGAAATGTTCCTCTTCGAGAACCTCACTGAGCTGGATGACCGCGCTGTCCAGATGGTTCTCAAAGAAATCAACACCAACTCCCTTGCTCTTGCACTTAAAGGTGCAGAGCCACAACTTCTTGAAAAATTCACTAAGAATATGTCTGAACGCGCAGGAGAAATGTTGCTTGAGAACATAGAAGACAATGGCCTCGTACGACTTTCTGCAGTGGAAGCGGAGCAAAAAGTCATACTACTGGTTGTAAGACGCCTAGCTGACAGCGGTGAAATCGATCTCGCCAGCGGAGAGGACGACTATGTCTGATATTCCGCAGATAGAAACCATTTTGGATAACAGTGACCGCTGGCGGCCCTGGACGATGGATGAACTATCATCTACGGCGATTAAAAATATAGGCTCCGTTAAAACGAAACTCAAAGCTCAAAGAGGGGTGAATTCCGACACGGTAAACGACCCCACTTATGAAGAGGCCAAAAAAACCGGTTACAACGCGGGCTTGAAAGAAGGCATCAATGATGGCCACAAGAAAGGTTTTCTGGCCGGTAAAAAAGAAGGCTACCAACAGGGCCTTAAAGAAGGCCGTGCAGAGGCGAAAAAAGAACTGGATCATCAGGTTGGCAACACCCTGGCCCCACTTTCGCCATTGGTCAGTCGCTTTGAAGAGGCCATTGCATTACTGGACTCCACCATTTCAAACGAATTGGTGGAACTGGCCCTGGCTATAGGCTGCCAATTGGCCAGAGATCGCCTGGACGAAAAACCAGAACTGATGCTCGAAATTGTTCGAGAGTTACTCTACATGGAGCCATCGATGGACAGCAAACCCCGTCTTTGGTTACACCCGGATGACCTTAGCCTGGTGCAACAACATTTGGGGGGTGAATTTGAGGCTGCCGGCTGGAGGCTGCAACCTGATAAGAACATGTCACGGGGTGGCTGCAAACTTACCAGTGACCATGAAGAATGTGACGCCACATGGGAAACCCGTTGCCAAGCAATCCTTGCCCAAGTACGGCATCGAAGCGTTTCTCAGCCGGGTATAGAATGGGATGAAGCCCTGTGAACCTATCCGCCCACGACAATTTACAACTCTTTAACTGGCAACAGTCCCTCGCCCATATCCGCCAGCGAGTAGCCGTGATACCACCCTACGTAATGAGTGGCCGTATCGTTCGCGCCAATGGGCTGGTGCTGGAGGCCGTTGGTTTAAAAGTACCCCTCGGCAGCACTTGTAAAATAGAGGTGATGTCTCAAGACAGTCACAAGCCCGGACTTTTCGCCGAGGCAGAAGTCGTTGGATTTTCCAACAACCGGTTGTTCCTCATGCCCCAGGATGAAGTCATTGGTTTAACGCCTGGCGCCAGAGTCTTCCCTCTCGGCGACGGGTCCAGCTCCAGTGCAAAACGCTTCCCCATAGGCGAAAGCTTGTTGGGACGTGTGGTAGACAGTAACGGTCGCCCACTGGACAACTTTGGGCCGCTGCCCAATGTCGAAAAAGCCCCCCTATCCATGCCCGCTATCAATCCACTCGCGCGAGCGCCCATCAACACTCCCATTGATGTTGGTGTTCGAGCGATCAATGCCTTATTGAGTGTCGGCCGTGGACAACGAATGGGGCTGTTTGCCGGTTCCGGTGTGGGTAAATCCGTGTTGCTGGGCATGATGGCACGCTTCACGGCTGCCGATAGAATTGTGGTTGGGTTGATCGGAGAGCGTGGTCGAGAAGTGCAGGAATTTGTCACCAATATTCTGGGTAAGGAAGGACTCAGTCGATCGGTGGTTGTCGCAGCACCCGCTGACACATCGCCCCTGCAGCGCCTTCAGGGTGCCGCCTATGCCACAAGACTGGCAGAAGACTTTCGAGACAAGGGCCACAATGTGTTGCTGATTATGGACTCACTCACCCGCTACGCTCAGGCCCAGCGTGAAATTGCCTTGGCAATCGGTGAACCACCAGCCACCAAGGGTTATCCACCCTCCGTTTTTGCCAAATTACCCGCCCTGGTTGAACGTGCCGGAAATGGACCTGAGGGCAGTGGTTCTATTACTGCTTTCTATACGGTACTAACGGAAGGCGATGATCAGCAGGACCCTATTGCCGATGCGGCGCGCGCCATTTTGGATGGACATATTGTTCTATCCCGAACTCTCGCAGACGCGGGACATTATCCCGCGATCGATATTGAAGCGTCCATCAGCCGAGCCATGCCAGCTATTGTCACGACCAGCCAATATCAAATGGCTCAAAAATTCAAACAGCTTTTTTCACGCTATCAGCGAAACAGCGATCTAATCAGCGTCGGTGCCTACAGCCCCGGCAACGACCCCCGGCTGGACATGGCCGTTGAACTCTACCCGAAACTGGAAAGCTTTTTACAACAGCCCTTTACTGAAAGCGCCTCGGTGGATAGTACTCATCAGGCACTTGCTGAAATCTTTGGAGAACCTCAATGAAACCGAAACCACTCGACACATTGATAAAGCTGGCGACGGAAACACGAGATTCAGCGAGCATGCTACTGGCGGCTGAGCAGCGAGATTATACCCATATCAATACACAGATTGAGCAGCTTACTGAGTATCGCCGCGAGTACCACCGTCGGCTTCAGGATATATCAACCCAGGGTGTTGAGCTGGGTACTTTTCGTGAATACCAGAGATTCCTGTCCTCCTTGGACAAGATTATCGCCCATGCAATGCTCGAGCTGGACAAGCACAAGGAGCGCGTGAATCAAAGCCAAATCATGTGGCAAAAGGAACAGCGCAGGCTGACTTCCTACGACACCCTGGCCGACCGCCGGAACACTATCAAGATAAGAGAAGATAACCGCCGAGAGCAACGTCAACAGGATGATATAACCGTCAATACAATTGCCCGTAAGTGGATGCAGGAGTCATCATGAATATCAACAGTATTTCCCCCGTTCTACCCGAACAAGCGAATAATGCCGCAAACAATTCTGCGGGTTCTGGCGACACGCCCCCTACGGAAAACAGCTTCTCGAACAAGATGAATGAAGTGTCAATGCGTCATCAATCCAAGGATAAAGGTGAAGCCCCGGACACCGCCCAGAGCAAGATTGAAAAACCGCTCAATCAGGCCGAATCGTCCACGTCAGAGACAGCAACCCAAGCCAATAAAACGGGCTTGGATACCGAAACAGCAGCTGCCAACGTACCTATTGATGGGCTCCCCGTTACAGAGCCAATGACTGACACGACTGAAACTAAGGATACAACCCTGGCGACAGACCCCGCGCTAATAACCGATGTTACGTTGATGCAAAACACTGCAACGACACCCTCGGCAACTACTCCAGCGCTAGAAACCCCAGCTAATACCACCCCGGGGGCAGTATCGACACAGCCATCAGACGATCTGGACCTGCCCACCATTAAAAACTTCACTTTCGCAGAACGCAATGCAGGTGAGCTGAGTGAAGGCCAACTTAAACTCATTGCCCTGGCGAATGAAAACACACCAATGCCCGGCATTGGCGCATCCAAAGGTGAAGCGCTGCAGATTAGAGGCTCTATTAATATGCTGCGGGGTAATGGCGCTCAGCACCGCCCCCTGACAGGCGTACCCGCCACTCAGAATCAATCAGCGGGACTCGCACAAACGGTATTTGCCACAGAACCCGGCCAAGTGCCTAGTGATCAACCCATTCCAACCGCGAAAGAAACACCACTAAAAACGGCAAATGCCAATGTACAGAATCAGGGCTTTTCACAAACACCTGCGGCATTTTCATTAAACCCGCCGGAAGCTCAGTCCCTGAACATCACCCCCTTGTCAGCTGATGTTCAGGCAGCCCCTCCAATCAATTCGCCATTGAGCAATAGTTTGCCCTCCACTGAGATGACAAATAAGGGTGATTTATCACTTAAAACCCCGGTCACCAGTCCGGCATGGACCCGTGAGCTGGGCCAACAAATACAAGGCCTGATACAAAATAATGGTCAACGTGTTTCCCTTCACCTAAATCCTGTGGAACTGGGGCCGCTACTGGTTGAACTCAAAGTGGTCGATAACCAGGCTCAGGTTCTATTCACCTCGGCCAGCTTGCAGGTACGCGGCATTCTTGAAAGCGCCATCTCTGAGCTCCGAGAAAGTCTGGCTGAACAGGGTATTAACCTGGGTGAAACCATGGTTGGGGAACACCGCAATGACCAGCAACAGCAGCTTTCAGATAACAACAAAGACGGCTCTCTTGATGATGACAGTGATGAACAACAGGCTCTCCGGGGTGACATCCAGGGTGATAGCCGCCAACTGGAGATGAATGGGCGCATCAACCTCTATGTCTAGCGTCTTAAAAGGCAAAGGAAGCACTGTACAACGCACTTTTTCACCGGTTAGGAGCCCACTAGGCTCCTTTATACTCAACATCCACTATTGATAGCACTGTTGATAGTAAAGTCAGGATCAATTTTATGGCAGGCGCGAACGAAACAGTAGACGACAGTGAAACTGAAGACACTGACGCAAAACCCGGAAAGAAGAAATTGCTCAAAATTGTAGCAGCCGGTGCCCTCTGCCTGATCATAGCCGCTGCAGTATTCTTCTATATGAAAGATGACATCACCCTATTCGTAGAAGGGGAACTGGGAGAGCATGGCGAGCTCATTGAAGGGGTTGAAGAAGAATTGGCCGTCGCCCCGCCGCCCATTTTTATCAAAATTGGTCCGATGACAGTAAATCTGGTCAGTGATGACCTGGGTCAACATTTACTGTACACCAGCCTCATACTAAAGGTGGATAGCGAAGAAACTCAGGAAATAATCAACACTCATATGCCAGAAGTAGATAGCCGGCTACTGTTGCTGCTTTCGAGTAAAACCGGGGAAGAGCTTGCTACCATGGATGGGAAGACCGTGCTCACCGAAGAAATTCTTGCACTCTTGGATGAACCATTTACCAAGCCACAACCAACTACCAAGCCACAACCAACGCTGGGGATAAGCGCTGTGCTTTTCTCAGAGTTTATTTTGCAATAACAGGGCTACAGCTTATTTCATGACAGACGGTAATGTTCTTTTACAGGATGAAATCGATGCACTGCTAAACACGGTTAGCGGTGATGAGGTCGAGGCTTCGGAAAAGCCCGTTGGTTCTCGAGTCCGCCCTTACGACCCGAAAACTCAACATCGAGTGATCCGCGAGCGGCTTCATGCCCTCGATATGATCAATGAACGTTTTGCGCGGTCCTTTCGAATCGGTCTGTTTAATCTAATCCGTCGCAATGCGGATATCACCGTCGAGTCCATGCGCTATGAAAGTTACAGCACTTTTTCTCGCAATGTTCCAATGCCAACCAACATAAACCTGGTTTCCATGAAACCCTTGCAAGGAACCGCTGTGGTGGTGTTTCCACCCAATATGGTTTTTATGGTTGTCGATAACCTGTTTGGTGGTGACGGACGCTTTGTCACCAAGACCGATGGTAGAGAGTTCACCATCACGGAACAGCGCATAATCCGTCGGTTAGTCGGCCTAGCAGCCGAGTCCTACCAGGAGTCATGGGAGGCTATCT
>DRHD01000245.1 GCA_011049795.1 Porticoccus sp. | reverse complement strand
TCCTAACAGAGGGCATGATATTATCATCCTAGAAACCGCAGTTGGGCGCGAAAAAGACATGTAATCCCTTGGAGTGCATAGAGATACCCAAAACACTCGCTTTGCTCGCGGGGCAGGCTCAATTAAAAAAATCGTGGTCACCTTATTGGTGATGAGAACTTTTTAATTGAGCCTGCCCCATGACGCGTTTTTTTGCGGAGTGCCTTGGGTATTTCTAGGTGCGCCAAGGGGGTGCATGGACTTTCGTGATCTAACTGTGATTTTTAGGATTATGACTTGCGGCTATTGTAGGCTGCTTAGCGGCTGGTACCAACTGCCTGCGAATATATCTTTTCGCCTAGCCGTCTGAACGGTAAACTAAGCCGACATAATAAGGCAAAACCTGTACATGACATGACCGATAATTCTACCCAAGCCCCTTCCCAGCCCACTTCCCCTCCATTGCTGGATAAGGCGATAGCCGAGAAGGCCCGTGACTTATGCCAACAGGGCTATCAGCTTTTTGATCAGGGCGATGTTAAAACCGCTCTGCGTCGCTTTTACTCGGCCTGGACGTTAATACCCAAACCGCAAACCCAGTGGCAAGAAGCGGGCTGGATTTTAACCGCTTTGGGCGATGCTTATTTTACCAAGGGTGATTTCGACAATGGCCGTGAAGCATTGATGTCAGCCCTGCACTGTCCCAAAGCTTTGGGTAACCCGGTTATTCATCTGCGGTTGGGGCAATGTTTATTTGAACTTGACCAGCCGGAACAAGCAGCTCATCAATTCAATCTGGTTCGCGACCATGGCGGCACTGAGCTGTTTGCTAAAGAAGACCCTAAATATCTTGCCCATCAATAAACCTAGAAACCGCAGCAAATAATCGGCTAATAGCCATAACTCTGCTAAAATACGAGGCTATAGATTTACCTTATGCTGGAGTTGGTTAATGTTTATTGAAGTAAAAAAGAATCCTCAAATGTACGTGCAGCACAAAGATATGGATAACCAATATCTTGCGCCGATCACCAGTAATTTTCGTATTAACCTTGGCCTGATTGCCGAAGTTTCCACCTATACGATTAAAGAGGTCAAATCGAAAAAGACGCTGGACGGTCAGGATTTTGAACTGCCGATCAACACTAAAGTGATCCATCTGGAAATGAGTTATACCCACTCTACCCATAAAGCCGGCTTGGGCACCCCCAACGAACACACGGTTAACGAACGCTTTTTTTATAAACTGGTATTTTTGGAACACGCTCAGGATGAGTTTTTACGGATTAGAAATATACTAGATCGGCAGACGCTAGCGTAGACTTAAAAATCCAGAGTCATAAGCTACTGAGCTTTAGGCTCCATCGCCGGACTTAGATTTAGGTTCGGGTATTGGTTGAGATATAGCTGCATTACGATGCCAAACGGGATCAACATCCGATACGCGAACAGGAAATACTCCAGTTTTACGATCATCAAAAAATTCTTTTAAGGTATCGGTAACCACGGGAAAGGCAATTTCATCCCAGGGTATTTCTTCTTCCGAAAACAAAGCAACATCCAGACTTTCAGGTCCCGCCGAATAGGCATTATCGACTAAATCAGCTCGGTAAAAGATATAAACCTGATTGATATAGGGCAGGTCAAATAAGCGGTACAGGCTTTCATTGGCCAGCTTGGCTCTGGCCTCCTCCCAACTCTCTCTCACCGCACCTTGAAGAGTGGTTTCACCATTTTCCATAAATCCCGCAGGCAAGGTCCAAAAACCTTTGCGGGGCTCGATGGCCCGGCGGCATAACAAAATTTTCTCGTCCATTACCGGAATGGTGCCGACGATAATCCGTGGATTTTGGTAATGGATAGTATCGCAGCCATCACAGACGTAACGCAGCCGGTCATCCCCCTCGGGGATTTTTTTACTAACGGCTTGTCCACAATCGCTGCAATATTTCATTAATGGCCCGAGGCTCTAGAGTCGCCTGTTCAAGAAATAAGCGTTAACGCAGCTCGCGATATTGACCGGCATTAAACAGCAATGGCTGTTTATTACTGTTAGTCTCCATGTCGGTGGCTTCACCCACCAAAATAACATGATCACCACCGGGGTAACGGGCCCAAATATTACACTCAAAGCTAGTCACCACACCGCGAACCAAAGGCGAACCGGACTTGCCCAATCGGAAGTGCTCGGGAGCTAATACATGGTCACCCTTTTTCGCATACAAATTGGATAAATCCTGTTGATCTGCCGCTAGAATATTCACCGCAAATTTGTCAGCTTTTTCAAAGGCAGGAATACACTCAGAGTCGTTCTGTAAACTCCACAAAATCAAAGCAGGGTCCAATGAGACTGAAGCAAAGGAATTAACGGTCATGCCAAAGGGCTCATAGCCTTCGGGGTTTGCAGTAATGATACAAACACCGGTGGTAAATGTTCCAAGGGTATTGCGAAACTCGCGACTATCAAGACTCATAAAGATACCTTGTTGTAATATTATTTAGAGTGGAAGCTTTCAGCGGCGCATTATACACCTCAACCAAGCAAAAAGAATGATCCCCAGCTTTGGTGCTGTTTTTTATGATCTAGCTTCGTGGTTTAGCTTGGTGGTCTAGTGTAGTGAATTAGCTTGGGAAGATCATAACCTATATGGAGTAGATGAAGTCTGAGTCGGAATGCTCAACAGTCAGACGAGCTACTGCCAGCGCTCTGCCGCTGACTGATCAGCACTACGCGCATCCACCCAGCGTTCACCATCCGGGGTTAATTCCTTTTTCCAAAAAGGCGCCTTGGTCTTGAGATAATCCATGATAAATTCACAGGCGGCAAAGGACTCGCCACGATGCATGCTGCTCACAGCGACTAAAACGATTTGGTCAGTTGGAGCCAACTTGCCGATGCGATGTATAACACGAGCGCCGATTAACGGCCAACGCTCCGCCGCTTGAGAAATAATGTCACTGATACTGCGCTCTGTCATACCGGGATAATGCTCCAGCTCCAGCGTAGCCACGGATTGATGATCATTGATATCACGGACCACCCCAACGAAACTGGCAATCGCACCCACCCCGGTACTTTGTTCGCGCAACAGGACTAACTCACTGCTAACATCAAAATCTTGCTGCTGAATGCTGACCGAGAAAGGCGTAGTCATCACTTAACCTCCTGTCACCGGCGGGAAAAAAGCGATCTCATCACCCTCACTTAAACAGTGATTATCATCTACGACTTCCTGGTTAACAGCTTTAACCACATTGTCGGCCAATAAAACCTCGGCCCAGCTGGGGTCATTATTCTCGATGAGATATTGTTTGAATTGCTGCAAGTTGATTGGCGCAGACGGTAAGGCTAACGATAATCGATCAACCCCAAGCTGCTCCCGGATTCGGGCAAAAAATAAAACCTCTACCATGCTATTCACCCTCGCCAGCGATAGAGGGCGCCTGCCAATGCCCAGACTTGCCACCGGTTTTTTCCAACAATCGGATATCGCCAATAGTCATACCCTTGTCCACCGCCTTACACATATCATAAATCGTTAGCGCTGCGACTGATGCAGCGGTCAATGCCTCCATCTCGACGCCGGTCTGACCTGCCAACTTGCAAGTTGCACGAATAATGACGCGATGATGGGCTTCGTCAGCTTGTAGGTCGAGCTTAATGGAAGACAACATCAGTGGGTGACATAGCGGGATGAGGTCGGCACATTTTTTAGCCGCCTGTACACCGGCCAATCGGGCAACAGCGAATACATCACCTTTTTTATGGCCACCATCGATAATCAAGCGCAGTGTTTCTGGCAACATAGTGACGGTAGATTCAGCAGTCGCTTCGCGCTGAGTAACCGCTTTATCGGTGACATCGACCATCTCGGCCTGGCCGGATGCATTGATATGGGTAAGTTGGTTCATTAGACTCTTCATTGCGTTGGTGAATGATGGCGCTCTACGGCATTGGGGATCACCCTGGAAACTGTCATTATAAATGAGCTGGCAACGAGAGCATACTGCTGATTTGTGCGTGTTTCGATTATTCCGGTGACGGTGTTCGACTAAATTAGCAGCACTGATTCACAACGGTCGGGCGACTGTCACTTGAACGCACCCTCTACTGCGACACCAGTATTTGCTGTAACAGTAAAAGATCAGAAATAGTCAGCTCGCCATCAGCCACCGCAGGGAATAAATCCCCACGGGCAATGGCAGAAGCGTCCAAACTCACGCTGCCAGTGAGGTGTCGCTGCAGTAATAGCAAATCGGCAATATCAACAACGCCATTACCAGTAATATCGCCAGCAATACCCTCCGTTATCGACAGGTTAATAGCCGCCTGTGTCACGGGCATTGCGCCCTGACTATCAGTGACAGTGGCGGTAATAATATGCGCACCGGCACTTAGCAATGAAGCCAAACTGGCACCTGAGCCTAAGCTGCCATCGACATCTGATGACCACAGCACCGCATGACTAATATCACCGTCTTCAGCGTCACTGGCACTGGCGGTAAAATTAATACTGAGTGAGGAGTCAAAACTGCTGTCCGTCCCAGGGCTCAAAATAGCCACAACTGGGGCGGCATCGATAGGGTTTGAACCAGCCAAATACTCATCCAAATTGGTCAGACTATCATTATCAGCATCTGCCAAAGGATCGGTGATGCTGTACAAGGCCTCCCAATCATCCGCCATGCCGTCTGCATCACTGTCAGCTAAAACGGTGGTTGATATTCTCGCGGGGCTTACCGGACTTGCGCCTTCACTATCCACGACGGTCGCGGTTAATTGATGAACGCCAACTGTCAGCAAGGTGTTGACGGTAGCACCCGTTCCCAGGGAACCATCAACAGAGGACGTCCAATCCATCACCGCACTGAGATTACCAATCCAGCGCTTGATCCTGATGGCGATAGCTTGACCAATTTGGAAGAATATCAGGCAGGCACTAATCCGGTTGATCAGGCACCCTTAAGTTCAATTCTTTCTCCAG
>DRHD01000244.1 GCA_011049795.1 Porticoccus sp. | reverse complement strand
GTCAATGTGCAGCCGGGAAAACATACCGGCTATGCCGTTCAGTGGACAGCATTGGCGGTGATGCTGGTGGGTTTAACCCTCTTTGCAAGCTCCAATTTAGGCGGCGTTATCAGAGCAAGGCGGCAAGCGAGTGACAACGAACCGTAGGTACGTCGTAAGAAATCGGGCGAATTAAAGAGAGATCAGGGGAAGAAAATCCATGACAGAACAAGTAACCAGACGTGGGCATTGGCAAATATGGCTAATGATTGCGATGCTCGGCGGGGTCATTATCGCTGGATTTTTAATGTTCCCAACCACGGAGGAGCAGCGCAACAGTCTATTGTCTCGCCTGGGAACGACCAACCACGGAGAGTTTGTGCTTCCGCCAGTCTCCATAGAAGGCCTAACACTGGAAGATACAGAGGGTAACCCCTGGCAGTTTTCCGAACAAAAAATGAAGTGGCGATTGCTGATTGCTGGTGGCAGTGAATGTATTGAGCAGTGCCGGGAAATGATCTATCTTACTCGTCAGGTGCACATTAGTCTGGGTAGATACAGCCGTCGATTTGAACGGCTGTATATTGTACTCGATGATAAGCTTTCAGAAGAGACCGCTGGCTATCTTAAGCTGAACCACCCGTTCCTTCATACCTATCAGGGTAGCTCTCAGGAACTGGGTGCATTATTACAAAGTACCAATATACCATTTACCCTTAGTTCTGGAGGCGAAACAGGTACAATGCGCGCCTATTTAGTCGACCAGCAGGGCTTGGTGATGATGTCATACACCCTTGAAAACAAAGGGGCTGACATGATTGAAGACATAGAACACTTGATGAAATATTCCCCCTAGTAGCTGGTAGCTAAGGGCGCGCCTAATAAGGGGACAATGATCAAATGAGCTTAAACTGTACGACCTACAAAGTTGGGTCACTGGCAGAAAAAAGAGAATATAGGGCAAATGCCGGTTTTTAATACACCGAAGTTTCAAAAGCCAGGTTTTAGGCTGGCACTGGTAGCGAGTGCCTTGGCGGCACTTGTGCTTCTGCTCGGGACGTTTACCCGGCTTCTAGATGCTGGCCTCGGCTGCCCTGACTGGCCCGGTTGTTATGGTAGTCTGCTGTGGATCAACGGTGTAGAGGAGATTATCCAAGCTGAGACTCTTTATCCTGACAGCCCTGTGGATATTGATAAAACTTGGCTTGAGATGACGCACCGATTTTTAGCCGGTGCTCTTGGGTTAATCATTGTCAGCCTGGCTGTCATTTCCTGGCGCCAGCGTGATAATGAGAATATGCCATTTCGTCTGCCGACTTTTATCCTGTTTCTCGTTGCTTGGCAGATATTATTTGGTATGTGGACGGTGACCTTGAAGTTATGGCCACAGGTAGTTACCGCGCATATGCTAGCCGGGGTAGCGACATTTTCACTGCTATGGTTATTAACACTTCGGCTTGATGACCAGCGCTGGAAAATGACAGCCGAGGTGATGAGCAAGCTTGCTCAAATAAAACCCTGGGTAGTGGTTGCCATTGTTATTACTGGGGTACAAATGTTGTTGGGCGGGTGGACTAGTTCGAATTATGCCGCATTCGCCTGCCCGGATTTCCCAACCTGTCAGGATCAGTGGTGGCCAGAAATGGACCTTAAAAGCGGGTTCAATATTCTCCAGAGTTTCGGCCCGAACTATTTGGGCGGTGTACTGGAAAGTGACGCACGGGTGGCAATCCACATGATTCATCGGTTGGGTGCCTTGGTGACTAGCATTTATTTGCTAACCCTCTGCGGGCTGTTGTTGGCCATAAAAGATCGACGTGTACGTCATATGGCCTTAATTATTTTTGCGGTGCTATTTGTGCAGCTGGCCGTCGCTGTTGGTAATGTTGAGCTGATGGCGCCACTGGTCACAGCTATGACACACACTACAGGCAGTATTGTATTACTGTTAACACTGGTGACCCTGGCTACCAAGGTATGGACTGCCAAACAGGAATATCAGAGACTGGAGTCCTGAAGCAATGAAAGACGCTGAATTTGTGATAGAAAAAGCTAGCTGGCATGACTATCTGGAGCTGACAAAGCCCAATGTAGTTGCGCTGATGATTATGACAACCGTTATTGGGATGTTCCTTGCTGTACCGGGTATGGTGCCCCTTGATGTCCTTATTTTGGGTAACTTGGGAATTGCCTTCTGTGCGGGCGCTGCAGCAGTGGTCAACCATGTGGTGGATCGTCAAATTGATACCAAAATGGCAAGAACCGTTAACCGCCCTGTTGCTAAAGGTCGAGTCCAGCCGACTCAGGCAATGTTTTTTTCCGCTGTACTTGGCGTGCTTGGTATGGCTATTTTGCTGGTCTATATCAATGCATTAACCGCTTGGCTAACCTTGGCTTCACTGGTTGGCTATGCAGTGGTCTACACGCTGTATCTCAAGAGGGCGACTCCTCAAAACATTGTTATTGGTGGCTTGGCGGGTGCTGTACCGCCATTGTTGGGCTGGACGGCCGTCACCGGTGAAGTTCATGGTCACGCCCTACTGCTGGTGCTGATTATCTTTGCCTGGACACCCCCCCATTTTTGGGCACTGGCGGTTCACCGCAAAGAAGAATATGCCAAGGCGGATATTCCTATGTTGCCGGTGACCCATGGGGAGAAATACACAAAACTACATATCCTGTTGTATACCCTAATCATGATTATTATCAGTGTACTTCCCTTTGTCGTGGGAATGAGTGGTTGGCTCTATCTACTCGGTGCTTTGGTGTTGGGTGCTGGGTTTCTGTATTGGGCAATTGTGATGATGATCGGTAAAAAGCCAAATGCGGGTATGGACACGTTTAAATATTCCATCATTTACCTGATGGCACTGTTTACCATTATGTTGGTGGATCATTATTTGATTGCTGTGCCCTCATTTGTCTGAGGAGCAACCGAAATGTATTTACCCCTATGTGCCCTGCTAACGAGCTAGCCCAGAAGAAAGGATATAAATGTGGTAGGTAACCAGAGTAGCAAGCGCGGTATTCGTCTCACGGTAATTAGCATCTTTGTGCTTGTCACTTTGGTGTTGGTTGGGTTTATCCATAAAATTAATCAGCCTCGTATCCTCAATGTCCCTGAGCTTCGAGAAAATGGCGCTGTGCTACTTCAAACACCCCGGAAGTTCAGTGAGTTTAAGTTAACAGACCACAGGGGTCAGGCCTTTGGCTCAGCAGATCTTACCGGCAAATGGAGCCTCTTATTCTTTGGTTTTACCCATTGTCCGGATATTTGCCCCACGACCATGGCTGCAGCGGCAAAAATGTACGAAGGGTTGGAGCCTGAAGAGAAGCAGCAATTACAAATTGTACTGGTGTCACTTGATCCCGAGCGAGATACCACCGAAAAGCTCTCCCAATACGTTCCCTACTTTAACGCCGATTTTATTGGCGCAACGGGTAACCCGTATGTCTTGCTAAAGCTGGCAGCAGAGCTCAATGTGGCTTTTAGTAAGGTGCCACTGGAGAATGGTGATTATACGATTGATCACGGTGCCAATATGGTTCTTGTAAACCCCTATGGTCACTACCACGGGTTTTTCAAGCCGCCCTTTGAAGAGCAGAATATGCGGATGGCTTGGCGATCAATCATGGCAACATTCGACCAGTAGCACTCACAGGGTGAATAACGCTCACCAATTTTTATGAGTGCCGCCCTACCCTGTGGCTTGCCCCCTAATTCTTGTTCATCAGTGAGATCAAAAATAGAACACCTGCACACAGGACAATGGATGGCCCTGCCGGTGTATCAATAAACCAGGAAGTGCAAAGGCCTAATATCACTGCCAGGCAGCCGATAAAGCTAGCTAAAGCAGCCATTTGTTCAGGTGTTTTTGAAAAACGACGGGCAGTGGCGGCAGGAATGACCAGCAGTGCAGTAATTAACAACACCCCTACTACCTTCATGGCGATGGCAATTTCCAGAGCAATAATTAGCATAAAAGCAGTGCGTACCGCATTGACCGGAACACCCTCAACTTTTGCCAGTTCTTCGTGAATTGTCATTGCTAGCAAGGGCTTCCAAAGCTTGAGCAGTAGAAGAATAGCGACAATACTAATGGCATAGATAGTTATCACATCATTGATGTTGACGGTCAGCAAATCACCAAACAATAAGCTTAGAAGGTCTACTTTAACCTCAGGCATTAGCGCCATAGCAACCAAGCCAATGGCCAGTGATGTGTGAGAGAGAATACCCAGTAAGGTGTCAGATGCTAGGGTTTGCTGCTGTTGCAGGACCACTAATACGAGGGCTAGGACCAGGCATATAACAATCACTGAAAGGGTTGGGCTGATTGATAAGAATAAGGCGAGGGCAACGCCCAATATTGAAGAGTGGGCCAGAGTGTCGCCGAAATACGCCATACGTCGCCAGACAATGAAAGAGCCCAGAGGCCCGGTGACAGCAGCGACACCTAGCCCGGCAAGCATGGCATAGAGAAGCACATCAATCATGATGAGACTCTTTTGAATGAGAGCTGGTAGAAACACCATTAATCACTTCGCCATGTAAGTCGTGATGATGATCATGATTGTGTGTGTATGGCGCTGTTTTTGACCCAAATAGTTCAAGAAATGCTGGGTTGTTACTGACTTGGTCCGGATGCCCGTGACAGCAAATATGCTGATTCAGGCAGATCACTTCATCAGTAGCCGACATCACTAAATGTAGGTCGTGAGACACCATAAGCACACCACAGTGAAGTCGGTCACGGAGTTGCCCAATAAGCCGATAGAGTGCCTCCTGCCCCACCACATCAACACCCTGTACGGGCTCATCCAGCACCAAAATATTAGGTTTACGCAAAATTGCACGAGCTAAGAGAGCTCGTTGCATTTCACCCCCTGAGAGGGACTGCAGAGGTAAGCCTATCAAATGTTCTATGCCCACCTCTTTTGCAGCATCCAGGCATAGCTCTGGGTCTGGCTCGGCCAGCTTCAAAAATCGTTGTAGGGTGACTGGCAATGTAGGGTCAATGTGGAGTTTTTGGGGCATGTAGCCGATGCGTAAATCGGGATGTAGGGTGACATGTCCTTTATCGGGCTCTACAAGCCCAAGCACAATTTTGACCAAGGTAGTTTTGCCCGCTCCGTTAGGACCTATTAGTGTGAGAATCTTCCCGGGTTCGAGATAAAGGTCGACACCGGAGAGGACGGTGTTGCCGTTGAAGCACTTGCTGATATTACTGAGTTTGACTAATGGTGCGTTCATTCTAGGCACCCTTGTTGGTCTTTATCTTGGCACTCAGGGCAAAGCCCAGCAATTTCTATGTGTTGGGATTCTACTTTAAAGTGAGCTCTCTTAGCGGTTTTCTCAACAGCGATATTGAGTTGGTCAGCACTGCACTCAGCCGCAGAGCCGCATTCTCGGCAGATGAGAAAAAAGTCGCTGTGATTGCTGCCAGGAAAAGGGCAGCCAATATAAGCATTGAGTGTAGCAATACGGTGAATTAAGCCCTGCGCCAACAGGAATTCGATGGAACGATATACGGTGGGTGCCAGAATACGTTTTCCTGACGCTGCATTCAGAGTCATTTGATCTACAATATCGTATGCGCCGAGTGGCCGGTGACTGGCCCAAATGGTTCTTAGTACGGCTTCACGAATGGGTGTGAGCCTGGCATTGCTATCATCACAGAGCGTTTTTGCTCGAGTCAGCGCAGCGCTAACACAGCGTTTATGATCATGTGAGTGGTAGGCGAGACGGGAGTTTGTCAGCATAGGGACAGTCTCGTGAAAAATATAATGTTATTCTATAGCATTGTTTGCCGTTCGCAAGAAGTGCGTACTATTTTGGTGGCAACTCTCAGCCCATTGGTAAAGCTGGTCTCTAAGATTTTAGTACTTAGTACTATTAGTGGCGTGCTCTGGGTGTTTTTTAATCGCTTTATTAATGTAATAATATAACATAATGAAAAGTGGACTGAAAGTGAAGAACTTATTTTCTACTGTCCTGTTGGCGCTGGTTTTTTCGGTACCTCCTTCGGTGGCGGCTTCAAAACCCGTGGTGTTAGCTTCGATCAAGCCCGTCGCTATGTTGGTGAAAGCGGTTGTTGGTGACGAGCTTTCTGTGGATGTGTTGCTTGCAGAAAATGCCTCCCCTCACGACCATGCCCTAAAATTTTCGGATATCAGGGCCATCAAAAGTGCTGATTTGGTCGTTTGGGTAGGGCCTGAGCTAGAAGGGGTGTTAGTAAAGCCTCTGTCAACAGTGCCTACTGATGAGCAGCTACAGCTAACTGACTTGACGACCCTCCACTGGCCTGATGATGTGGAAGGTGAGCATGACGATCATGAGCACGGGCATGGCGCGTACACCAGAGATCCCCATATCTGGCTTAACCCTAAAAACAGTTCATCTGTGGTCATGGCCATTGCTGAGATATTGAAGGAAAAATATCCGGAAAAAGGCCACTTATTTGAGAAAAATGCTAGTGAGTTTATTCACAATATCAATGAGTTAAACTCTTTGATCCAAAATCGAATTGATCTGGTTAATGGGCACGGGTTTGTCGTGACCCATGATGGCTATGGGCACTTTGTTGATTATTTCGGGTTGAATCAATTGGCCACAATAAAGTTGGCTGGTGGAGGTGTTCTGGGAGCTCGGCATTACGGTGAGATTATAGCTATGGGTGATCGAGTTACTTGTGTCTTTGGTGAGCGACAGCTAAATAATAAGTCTTCCATTAAATTAGCCTCACAGCTTGGTGCAAACTGGGCGGAGCTAGATTTGATGGGCAGCGGCATCACCTTAACCAAAGAGAGTTATTTGCAATTTTTTAGCGGGTTCACAGACACGTTTTTAGCGTGCCTGGAGAAAAAGTAAATATCAGCAGGGCAGGGGATAATAGCCTGTAATTCGTCGCTGCAATTTTTTTTGATACTCTTCAGGGTCATGGGCAATCGAAGGCGTGGCCTCTCTTTCTGAAGGTAGTGATGTGAGTAGCCGTGACACCCAGAAACGTGTTGCTGAAAAGCAGAGAATGTCCTGCCAATATTGTCCTTCACAGGCCGTAAATGGTCTTTCTGAATGATAAGCACAGAGTAAGGCTTGGGTAAGCTGCCGGTCCAGTTCGCCATGTTCATCACAGCACCATTCATTTACGGCCTGGGCTACGTCAAAAAGTAACCAGTCGGTACAGCTAAAGTAAAAACCAGTGACAGCCTGTAAGGTTTCTCCCTGAAAGAAAAGTTGATCCGCAAAAAGGCTGCCAATCAATGCTCCAGAGGGTAGGTCTGGATTGCTGTCGATAGTGTGCTTAAAGCGAAGAAGCTGTTCCGTTAACAATGCAGCATCGCCCTTGGCAAGTTGTGGGAGTAGCTCCTCTGTAGCCAGATTAAGCCAAACAAGGCTGCGTGGATTGCCATAGCTTAGAGAAAAACCCTGAGAACCTGCGTGCATTTTCCCTAAAAATGCTCCTATTGCCTTGCAAGTGGCTAAATCAGGTTGGTGGGGAGGTTGCCCTTCAGGGAGTTTAAACAAAAGGGCAGGTGAGTCACCGAATAGAGAAATATAGCTATTTTGATTATTGCTCAGGCATGGCGTAACCGGTATATCGCGATTGTGTAGGTGCTCAATAAGGGCTGCAGAAAATGCTAAGCGCTCTTCAGCTGCAGGTTCAACAACAACCAGTAAGAATGATCCTGAAACTGATGACTGGGTGCTTTTCAGTTTAAATCGACAAGTGTGGTGTGTGCGGGCCGTGTAGGTTGCTTCTATTCGATCAGCATCGCCCAGAGAGTACTGGTTTAAAAAAACCTGAAGATTATTTATATCAGATGTAAGAAAAGAGGCCACGATTGGTTCACCACTAGAACTACCTGTTAAAGAGTACCTCCTTGTTGGCTCAAATGAAACAAATTGCGTTATGCTTGGGCCCCCAAAATTTGCTCATTCTGGACACTATAAATGACAAGTAAAGCACCACTGGTATTGGTAGATGGGTCCTCTTATCTTTACCGAGCCTTTCATGCTCTCCCACCGCTGATCACTTCTACCGGTATGCCCACAGGTGCGGTGAAAGGTGTCATCGCTATGATGCGCCGGATGGTAAAGGATTATCCAGGCAGCCCTGTGGTTGTGGTGTTTGATGCCAAGGGTAAGACCTTCCGTGATGAACTGTACAAAGAGTACAAAGCTCATCGCCCCCCAATGCCGGATGATCTTCGGCAGCAAATTGAACCCATTCACCAGATCATTCGAGCAATGGGCTTGCCGTTGCTGATGGTGGATGGGGTAGAGGCCGATGATGTTATCGGCACTCTGGCACTAGAGTCTTCAGCCAAGCAGCGCCCAGTGGTGATCTCCACGGGAGATAAGGACATGGCGCAGCTGGTGAATGAGCACGTAACACTCGTCAACACCATGACAGAAACACACATGGGTAGGCAGGGTGTGATTGATAAGTTTGGTGTTCCACCAGAATTGATTATCGACTACCTGGCGCTGATCGGTGACAAGTCGGATAACATTCCCGGTGTTCCCGGTGTGGGTGAAAAAACAGCCCTGGCTATGCTCCAGGGAATCGGTGGTCTTGAGGCTATTTATGCTGACCTGGAAAAGGTGCGTGAGCTGGAGTTTCGGGGCGCAAAAAAAATGCCAGAAAAACTGTCTGAACACCGCGATCTGGCAGATATTTCTTACTTGCTTGCGACCATTAAGACTGATGTGGCACTGGATCGAGATATAGATAGTCTTGTTAATGGAGAGCCGGACAATACTGCGCTCCTTGACTGGTTTCGGAAACTGGAACTTAAGACTTGGACGGAAGAGCTGTTGGAGGCGGACCGCAATGTCTCCGACCCCGTTGAGCCAGAGCAGGTAGAAAAGGATTATCAGATAATCTTAACTGAATCAGAACTGGATAGGTGGCTGAAAAAACTGGAGCAAGCAGATTTTTTTGCCTTTGATACTGAAACCACGAGCCTGGATTATATGCAGGCAAAAATTGTAGGTGTGTCTTTCGCTGTGTCACCCTACGAAGCAGCCTATGTGCCAGTGGCTCATGATTATTTGGGTGCCCCAGAGCAGCTTAGTCGTGACTTGGTGTTGGAAAAGCTGAGACCTCTGTTGGAAGATCCCGCCGCGGAAAAGCTCGGACAAAATCTGAAATACGATATGAGTGTGCTGGCTAACTATGGCATTAAATTGCAGGGGATACGTTTCGACACCATGCTGGAATCCTATGTGGTGAACTCCACGGGTAGCCAGCATGACATGGATACCCTGGCCCTCAAATATTTGGGTGAGAAAACGATTCACTTTGAAGATATTGCTGGTAAAGGCGCCGGACAGCTAACGTTTAACCAAATCGCCATTGAAGAGGCAGGGCCCTACGCTGCTGAAGACGCAGATATTACCTTGCGGTTGCATCAGGTACTTTGGCCAAAAGTACAGAAAAGTGAGGGGCTACAGCGGGTATTTGATACCATTGAAATACCCTTGGTGGCCGTACTTTCAAATATAGAAAGAGATGGAGCAATAGTAAGCGCTGACTTGCTTCATAAGCAAAGTCAGGAACTTGGCGTCCGACTTAGTGAGCTTGAGCAGCAGGCCTATGACTTGGCTGGGGAAGAGTTTAATTTGGCATCACCCAAGCAGTTGGGGCAGATTCTTTTTGAAAAGCTGAATATTCCAGTATTGAAAAAGACGGCTAAAGGAGCACCTTCCACCAAAGAAGAAGTGTTACAGGAATTGGCACTGGACTATCCATTGCCGAAAATCTTGCTTGAGCACCGCAGCTTGTCCAAGCTTAAATCTACTTACACCGATAAACTGCCGGGAATGATCAATCCGGCCACAGGTAGAATTCATACCTCTTATCATCAGGCCGTGACTGCCACGGGCCGTTTGTCTTCTTCTGATCCAAACCTCCAAAACATTCCTGTGCGAACAGCAGAGGGGCGCCGAATTCGGCAGGCATTTATTGCCTCTGAAGATTGCAAGATTGTGGCGGCAGATTACTCACAGATTGAGCTGCGTATTATGGCGCACCTGTCTCAGGATAAGGGGCTGATGGATGCTTTTGCCCATGGTCTGGATGTTCATCGGGCAACCGCGTCCGAGGTGTTTGGGGTGTCGTTGGACGAAGTCTCCGTAGAGCAGCGGCGCAGTGCCAAAGCGATTAATTTTGGTCTGATTTACGGTATGTCAGCATATGGGCTGGCTCGCCAGCTACATATCGGGAGAAAACAGGCTCAAGAATATATCGAGCTTTATTTTGAGCGCTACCCTGGGGTGCAGGCTTATATGGATAATATTCGTAACAGTGCTGCGGACTTGGGCTACGTAGAAACACTTTATGGTCGACGACTTTATCTGCCAGAAATAAAATCCAGCAATGGGATGCGGCGGCAAGCGGCCGAACGCACAGCTATTAATGCCCCCATGCAAGGTACGGCTGCAGACATTATCAAGTTGGCCATGATAGAGGTCGATGATTGGCTGACATCATCGGGCCTGCAATCTAGGGTCATTATGCAGGTTCATGATGAGCTGGTACTGGATGTACCGAACTCGGAACTGGATACCGTGATGACGGGGCTTAAGGAGCGGATGTCGGGTGCTGCTAGCCTTGATGTCCCACTTGTGGTGGATATAGGCGTTGGTAATAATTGGGATGAAGCCCACTAGTTGTTGCATCGATCGATTACTTTTCTAGGAGAATGTAGCGGATAGAGGGTAAAGTTATTCAATAAAAACAATAGGATAGAATTTATTCTGGTTGAAATGAAAAAAAGAAGTTTTTCTGAACTAGTTAAGGAACTTTACCTAAGAGATGGTGCCTAATGTTCTGCAGCGACATTGCTGCTTTCTCCCCAAACTAGATGCAACGCTTGTGAATCCCCCAAGCAACAGCAAAGCAGGCCCTAACACTCATATTCGTTAGGGTTTTTTTTACTCTAAAAAAGGAAAAAAAGAATTTTTTCAAATAGTAGGAACTTTTTACAAATAGTGCGGCCTAACCTTCCGCAAGCAACATTGCGTTCTTCTCCCCCAAGCTAGACGCAATGTTTGATACTTCTCCAAGTAACAGCAAAGTAAACCCTAACTCTCCCCTTGGTTAGGGTTTTTTTTGGCTATTGATGCGATAAGGGGAAAAGAAATTTTTTTGAATCGGCGGGAACTTTTCTTTAGGTGGGGTGACTAATCTCACTCAAGCGATGTTACTACTTCTCCCCAAATTAGCATATTGCTTGATATTTCTCCCCAAGTAACAGCAAAGTAGGCCCTAACTGTATTAAGTTAGGGCTTTTTTTTGTCCAGATAATCATTTCTCTGCTTTGAGCCAGATATTGAGGGTTTTCTTCAGTTCTTCTAGCCCTACTTTTTTTAGAGAAGAAAAGGTTTGGATAGATATGTTGTCACCAAACCCCTCTTTAGCCAGTTCACCTTGAACGCCAAGCAGCACACTTTTTGCGGGGCCATTTTTCAGTTTATCGGCTTTGGTAAGCAGTAGATGAACAGGCATTTCAGCTTGGGAGGCCCAGCGAATCATCTGCCAGTCGTACTCCTGAAGAGGATGGCGTATATCCATTAGCATCACCAGGCCAAAAAGGGACTGACGTTCTTGTAAGTAACGGGCAAGGTTTCTATCCCATGCCTGCTTCATGGCTTTGGGTACCTTGGCAAAGCCATAGCCCGGCAAGTCAACCAGACGGCGGTCTTCAGAGAGGGTAAAGAAATTAAGCAATTGGGTACGACCGGGCGTTTTACTGGTTCGAGCCAGTTTAGAATTGTTGGTCAGTGTATTAATGGCACTGGATTTCCCTGCATTAGAGCGGCCAGCAAAAGCCACTTCCCTACCGGTATCATCGGGACACTGTTTGATCGTTGGTGCACTGAGCAGGTACTTGGCCTGATTAAAGAAGATGTCGTCGGACATAAAAGACCTTATTCTGGTAACCTGATTTCGCCTATTAAGATCAGGAGGGAGTTGGTATATAATGCCCCAGCTTTTTAGAAGGCAATACGATTTTTCTTATATTGTAGCGGAATGCAGAGAGCGGATTAACCAATGAAAAAAATGATTCTAGGATTTGCTGCCATGTTGGGTATTACCCTGGCATCTTCTTTTGCCTTTGCGGGCGGTGATGCTGCGGCTGGGCAGGGTAAAACAGCCATGTGTGCGGGTTGTCACGGGGCTGATGGCAACAGTATGGTGTCCAGCTTCCCTAAATTGGCTGGTCAAGGAGAAAAATATCTCATCAAGCAGCTTCAGGATATTAAGTCTGGCAAGCGCCCTGTCGCAGAGATGACAGGGATGTTAAATGCGTTTTCTGATCAGGATTTAGCCGATATTTCAGCCTATTTTGCCTCCAAGACAATTCAGTTGTCTGGTTCCAAGGAAGAAAATCTGGATAGAGGGGAGCAAATCTACCGCGGTGGCAATATGGCAACGGGTGTTCCCGCCTGTACCGGTTGTCACTCTCCGGCTGGACAAGGCAATGCCCCGGCGGGTTATCCCGCACTCGGTGGTCAATTTGCTCAGTATACGGCCAAGCAGCTGCGTGCATTTCGAACAGGTGCCCACGATGCTGAAAATCCAGCTGCCAGAAATAATGATGGTGATACTCGGATAATGCGTGGGGTTGCTGCTCAAATGAATGACGTAGAAATTGAAGCAGTGGCCAATTTTATTGCCGGATTGAAGTAATTAATTCGGTTAGAAAAGGCGGCTAATCGCCGCTTTTTTTATGTTTGTATTTTGGGGAACCTGTGAGATTGTTGGGGTCTATTTAGAGCGGTCCAATTTTTAGAGCAGATCAAATTTAACTCAAAGGGATATATTGATGCGTAGATTATTATCACAGCTATTGTTTGCCATTGTATTGGTACCTTTGGCGGCCTGTCAGGCAGATACTGAGCAGTATAAAGAAGGCGTTCACTATGAGATGCTCCCTGAAGCCGTTTCTACCAGTGATCCCACCAGAATCGAAGTCGTAGAAGTGTTTTGGTACGGTTGTAGCCATTGTTACTCTTTTGAGTCAAATATTAATCCTTGGTCTCGAGTATTGGCGGATGACGTAAACTTTCAGCGGGTACCTGCCGTTTGGCATGCAACGATGGGGCTTCATGCCAAGGCCTATTATACTGCCAAGGCATTAAAGGTACTGGACAAGCTACATGCCGCAATTTTTGAGGCAATGAACCTGAAAAAACAAAAGCTTGAAAACCAAGAAGATATTGCCAATATTTTTGTTGAAAATGGCGTATCCCTTGAGCGTTTTAACAAAGTGTTTAATTCCAAGGGTATTGAAATGGCTGTTGATCTTGCTATGAAAAAGCAGGAACGATATCGCACACAGGGTACCCCAGAAGTCATTGTTAATGGGAAATATCGTGTCTCTGGTCGTACGGCGGGAGGCAATGAGGGCATGTTAAAAGTAGCTGATTTTCTAATTCAAAAGGAACGTGCTACAGCACAGTAGCCAATCGACTCTGGTGCAGGGGGAGTGAGCCCTTGCACTTTTTCAAGCTCTCCCTCTGTACAAAAAACTTGATAATCACCAAAAAAGCACTGAAAAAACACCGATATTCGATCTAACTGCTTTGCTCTAATGGCAATCACGATTAAAATTGCGCGTTTCTTGAGATACCACCCAGGCAATAAATTATGAAACCGATAAAAAAGCCGGCTAACCCCAATTTTTCTTCAGGACCCTGTAGCAAGCGTCCCGGTTATGACGTCTCTGCACTTGACCTCTCTACACTGGGTCGATCCCATCGCGCCGCTGTTGGCAAGCTCGCCTTGGAGCGAGCCTGTGTAGAAACCGCTGAGCTTTTGGGCCTACCCGAAGGTTATCGTGTAGGTGTTGTACCCGGTTCTGATACGGGAGCTATGGAGATGGCTTTGTGGTCGCTGCTTGGTCCTCGTCCAGTGGATGTATTTTCCTGGGAATCTTTTGGTCAGGGCTGGGTGTCCGATATTCTCAAGCAGCTCAAGTTAGAGGATATCAATGACTACGGTGCGGATTACGGTAAGTTGCCAGATCTTAACCAAGCCAATTCTGCACACGATATCGTTTTTACCTGGAATGGTACTACCTCTGGAGTGAAGGTTCCCAATGGTGATTGGATTAGTGCTGATCGTCAGGGATTGACCATTTGTGATGCTACCTCCGCTGTATTTGCCATGAATATGCCTTGGGAAAAGCTAGATGTAGTGACCTTTAGTTGGCAGAAAGTGTTGGGTGGTGAAGGCGCCCACGGTATGTTGATCCTAAGCCCCCGGGCAGTCGAACGACTGGAAAGTTATACTCCACCTTGGCCGTTACCAAAAATTTTCCGCCTAACAAAAGGCGGTAAGCTGATAGAGGGTATCTTCAAAGGTGTGACGATCAATACGCCCTCGATGCTTTGTGTTGCTGACTACCTGGATGCACTTGAATGGGTGAAATCTTTGGGTGGTACCGATGCTGTTATTGCCAAATCTGAAGCTAACCTGAAGGTGGTCAAACAGTTTGTTGCTCAGCGTGACTGGATCAGTTTCCTGGCTGAAGCCCCTGAGACGCTGTCGAATACCAGTATTTGCCTGAGCCTTGATCTGGACGCCGATAAAGTGAAGCAGGTCGTCAAGCTATTAGATAGTGAGGGCATTGCCTTTGATATAGGCGCCTACAGGGATGCCCCTGCCGGTTTACGTATCTGGGGTGGTGCCACTGTTGAAGTTGCTGACATTGAAGCACTGATGCTCTGGGTTGAATGGGCCTACAACCAAGTATCTGAATAAACTGCTACTGAATTAGAATGGGAATAAACCATGTTTAAAGTTCGAACTTACAATCAGATTTCTTCTAAGGGGTTGGATTGCTTTCCCCATGAGCAGTATGAAATCGCCAGTGAATTTTCTGAGCCAGATGCTTTTTTATTGCGCAGTCAAAAACTGCACGACGAAGAAATTCCAAGTAGCGTCAAAGCTGTAGCTCGAGCTGGGGCTGGGACAAATAATATCCCCATCACTGACTATACTCAGAAAGGTATCGTGGTTTTTAATACGCCAGGTGCCAATGCTAATGCGGTAAAAGAGTTGATTGCCTCTGCTCTATTTCTTTCATCACGTGATATCTTCGGTGGGATGAGCTACGTTCAGGGCCTCTCTGAGATCAAGGATGGCGCAGAGATGTCCAAGTTGTTGGAGAAGCAGAAAAAACAATTTGCCGGATGTGAAGTAGCGGGTAAAACCCTCGGGGTTGTTGGCCTCGGTGCAATTGGTTCTCTGGTGGCAAATATGGCGCTGGAGCTCGGTATGAATGTAGCGGGTTATGATCCTGCCATCTCTGTAGAGGCCGCTTGGCGCCTGTCCAGCCGTGTAGTAAAAATGGATAATCTACAAAGTCTGTTGGCAGCTTCAGATTTTATCACTCTCCATGTCCCTGCGCTGGAGGTGACCCGTCACTTGATCAATGCCGAGTCCCTGAAATGCGTTAAGCCCACGGCGGTTCTCCTGAACTTTGCACGCGAAGAGGTGGTAGATACATCAGCCGTTCTGGCGGCATTGAATACCGGTAGATTAGGTAAATACACCACCGATTTTCCCACTCCAGAGCTTTTGGATCGTAGCGACGTACTGTTGATGCCTCATATCGGCGCCAGTACGGAAGAGGCGGAAGAAAACTGTGCCATCATGGCAGCGAAGCAGCTGATGGATTATCTGGAAAATGGAAATATTCAAAACTCCGTAAATTTCCCGGCGACAAGAATGCCGAGAAATGGCGGTTACCGCATCACATTCTGCAATGAAAATGTACCTAAAGTGTTGGGGAGCGTGCTTTCTTTATTAGCTGATCGGAGCATGAATGTGATCGATATGGTTAACAAGAGCCGCGATGATATTGCTTACAGTATCATTGATGTGGAAACACAGCCTAGCGAGGAGCTGCTGGACGAAATCAGCCGTGTGGAAGGTATTGTTGTGGTTCGTGCTTTAGCTTAAGGCAGAGCAGCCTTAAATAGAAATAGCCAACCCTAAGTGGTTGGCTATTTTTGTCTCCTTTATTCCCTCATTGACATCAGATATCAGTGTTCTCAAGTTCACTACCTATTTGATTTAGCAGCACTGGCACTTGTTCAAGGCAGTTAGTTTTCACCAGCTGGTGTAACTGTTTGACCTGTTCTTCAAGCAGGGTAAGTTTGAAGACTCCAGCGATACCTCGAAGTTGGTGGATAGTCTCGCGAAGTTGAGGAATATTCTCTGATTTCAGAAAGCTTCTCGCGCCCTCAAGTAAGCTGTGTACCTCTTTCCGAAAAACCTCAGCAGAGAGATCACTACCGATTGTAGTGGCCGGCAGCGGGTCTATAGGAGGCTGGATATTTAGCTGCTGACAGATATTTTTAAGCAGTTCTTCCTCATCCAGGGGCTTAAAGAGTAGTCCGTTGGCACCAGCTTCAAATAGGGCCACCTCTTCTTGTCGGAGGATGTCTGCAGTGACAGCCAGGATGGGGAGATTGGCATTCAGGTTGCTGCTTTTTCGTAACGTATCAATAGTTTCAATGCCATTTTTCATGGGCATATGTATATCCACGAGGAAGAGATCGAACTGATCATGCTGGCAGGCAGCAAGCGCTTCGTTACCGTTACTGGTCAATGTGCAATACGCCCCCAATTTACTCAACAGGGTGTCGAGTAAAAGGCGAGTGAACTGGTTATCTTCAGCAACCAGAATATTGACGCCATCAAGCAAGTGCATATCGTGTGACATAAAAATTGGTGCCGGTTCATCCGGTGATTTTTGCTTGAGCGCTCGTTGCAGCTCAGACAGATGCAGTGGCAAGGCCAAGAATGCGACGGGATCGAGCTCTGCCCGTTGTTTGGCATTAAATTGTTGGTAGTAGTTGAATTGTGTTGCCATGAGAATTAATTTGGCCGGAGTTATCGCACGGAGCTCCAGCATGAATTCAGGCAAATTAAACTGTTGAGGGAGCGATGTTGGTGGACAAAAAATTACCCTGTCATCACTAGTTAATTCTGTTACCACACTAAGAAGATGGGCTTGATCTGTCACAGTAGTATCCTTGAGATCAAATCGCTCAAGAACATGAATGATGGCTTTGGTAACGGGTTCGTGACTGCTGCAGAGCACCACTTTTTTACGTTCAATATGCCAATCTGGTTGTGTTTCGGCAAGGGGGAGCGGCAGGGCAATTTTAAAGGTAGAGCCTTTTCCAACAGTGCTTTCCAGCGTAACTTGCCCGCCCATTAAATCCACCAGGTTTTTTAGAATGGATAAGCCCAATCCAGTACCACCATAGAGCCTGGAAATAGACGTATCTGCCTGCGAAAAAGCATTGAAGAGTTGATCTTGAGCCTCTTCCTGAATACCGATGCCGGTATCCATAACTTCAATAACAACGTTGGATTGTTTGTCGCTCTTGAGGTGGATATAAACACCACCCTCATCACAGAATTTGATGGCATTGGCAATCAAGTTACTGAGAATTTGCTGTATGTGAACAGAGTCGCCTATTCTGTGCAGAGGTAGATCAGGGGCATAATCCACGATAAGGTCTAGACCCTTGTGCTGGGCCTGAAGTGAAAAAAGTACGACTATTTGTTCTGTGCATTCTGCAAGGTCTATGGGGCGCTGGGTCAACGCTACAGTGTTGGATTGTAGTTTCGAGAAAGCGAGAATATCGTCAATTTGTGCCAGCAGTTGCTGTGCGGCCTGATCGATAATATGACAATAGTGTCGATCCGTTTCAGGCAGCCTAGCGGCTTTCAGCAATCGTATAAACCCTTGGATAGATGTAATGGGTGTTCGAAGTTCATGGCTCATACGTGCCAGAAAATCACTCTTTGACTGATTGGCAGTTTCTGCATCATGTCGAGCCGCTTCGAGTTCAAGATTTTTTTTCTGTAGATCTGCCAGGGTTTCTTCGAGTTTGTAGGTGGCGACCCTGATTCTATCCTCTAAATTAACCCTTCCTTCTGTTACAGATTCCGCGAGCTGATTGATGCCATTGGCAAGAATGGCCAGCTCATCTCTGGTGCCTGTTTCCGCTCGTACGTCCAGCCGGCCATGTGCCATTTTTTTGATGGTAGTTGTTAGCTGCCGAATTGGTGCGATTAGCTTCAGGCTGAGAAGATAAGTAAGGGCGAAAGCAATGATAAAACCAGCGAGTGTTAGCCATAAAGACGTGACAATGACCTCTTGTTGCTTTTCCAGCAAGGAGGCGTTATCAATAACAACGATAACCCATCCAATCAGTTCAGCATTAGATATTGAGTTTGGATTTTCTTGTTGGTAATCGTTGAACTCTATACCTGACAGGTAGATAGGCTTTTTAAAATAGAGGTAGCCATCTTGGCTAGCGGTATCCCTGATACCGCTTACTGTGGAGGGCATTGGCGCAGGAACAGTACCCACACCTAGCAATAACTCATCATCTTTGTCCAGATAGGCGACGCCAGCCACATCCGGTAGGCGCATTGCCGACTGAGCTGTGGCGGACAATAGCTGAATGTTTTTTGAGTAAAGAGCAAAGTCTGAAATGGTGGCAAGATAGCCGGATGTCAATTCACCGGACTGGTTTAGACTTTGCGATAGATCAGACCAGCGAGCATTGATGGTGTAGAAACTGAGAAGACTAGTGATGAGAAGCAGCGGTAGCAATGCCACGGCAAGAAAGCGCTGATGAATCGAATTATTAAATAATCGTTTGCTGATCATTGTGTTAACTCTTCCTGTTGCTGAAATTCCTCATACAACTTGCTTTCAGGTGGAAGCGAGATACCCAGTGATCGTGCTACAGCAGGATTGGTGCTGAGGGTGTAATAGCGCGGGTACTGTGGCTGCCAAAGATTCTCATCACCATTTTTTAGCCATGCGGAAATCAGTTGGCCAGCATGTTTGCCGATGTCTTCTGGTGATGAGTACACGGAGGCCAATGCGCCGGCATTAGTGTAGGCCTTGGAAAACCCGATCACAGGAACTTTTTGTTGAAAGCTCAGGTAAAGAATCCATTTGGCAATAGCACGGTTTAGGATGGCATGATCGGGAATGGCTATAAAAAGGTCACTTTCTGAGACCACAGGTTTCAGAACGGCAACAGGATTGTCCTCTGGGCTGAGGAAGCTGTGCTTGAGAAGAATACCATTTTGATGAGCTAGCGCCTGAATGTCTGATTGAACCTCTTGAGATATAGGCCCAAAAATAGTGCCGAATGTTTTTGCCTCCGGTTTGAGTAGGCAGCCGAGTGCTATCATCCGGCTTAAAGGCTGATCCAGATAAATAGCAGATATTTGGTGGTGGGGTTGTCTCTCTTTTGATGTATCAAGGGCATCAAAGGCATTCTTTGGTGTGAAAATATTCAGTAGAGGGGTGCTTTTATCTTCTTGGAGGGCTTCGTAGGCTGCAGAAGTACCAATAGCGACGATGAGTTGGTAGGTCTTTGAGAAACTCTTGTTGCGTCGGGATTCTTCGATAGTGACGACTGTAAAGCTGCTGGCGGGCACCCCGAGTCCTGCGGCAGTGGTTTGTAGGCTCTGAGCCGTGTCCTTGTAGTATGAGGCATCGCTGGACAGCAACAGCAGTGTATTTGCTTGAGCCAGTGAACAGATAAGTAGTAGGCACGGGAGCAGGCCTCGCCGTAGCCAATATGCTGCGAGGTGCCTCCTCCCTAAGAATTTGTTATTAAGGCCATCCATGGGCTATCACTGAATCTTCGAATATAAGGTAAATTATAGTTCTTTTTTCTTTCGGCCTTGGGAGAAAAATACACCAGTAGAAGTATAAATGGGTTACCGGTATCACGTGATAATTAGGATCAACCAAATGGTGACCCTAGTATTACTATATGTTTATAGCTTTCATCAAGGTTGTGGCCAATCAGTACAGTGCTTTCAGGTGTAGATGAGAGCAAGAGATTAAAACCTTATTGGGTACGATGCCCTAATTAAGCTAGGTGTCCGCTTCTCCTGGCGAGAGTAGTGCTGTTTTTTTATTTGGATTTTATTCTATGCCATCTTTGGAAGAAATATTAGCTGTTTCTTTCCCTGTATTTCCTAGTAACTATTCTCATTGGAGGATGTAAGTATTCCTTGGGCCGTAGCATGAAATAAGGGTCTTACACGTATAGAGCTATCGGTAATTGAGCAGGATTGGACGGGCGCTGGTGGTTGATCCAAGCTAGAATGGGCGTCTTACCCGGAGGAAGAAATGTCGCTGGAAGATACCCGTCGTGAATACAAATATGGCCGCCTAACCAGAGAATCTCTCAAGGAATCTCCCTTTGATCAATTTACCCTATGGATGGAGCAGGCAATCGATTCTGGTTTGTCAGACCCTACCGCTATGTGCTTGGCTACCGTTAATACTGAAGGTCAGCCCTGGCAACGTACAGTGTTATTAAAAGGATTTGATGAAAAGGGCTTTCTACTTTATACGAACCTTGGAAGCCGTAAGGCAAAAGAAATCGAATGTAATTCTAATGTATGCCTTATCTTTCCTTGGATGCAACTGGATCGCCAGGTCATCGTTGGTGGCCGGGCTGAAAAACTTTCCAAGACAGAAGTACTAAAATATTTCCTCAAGCGCCCCAGAGGCAGTCAGCTAGCGGCCTGGGCTTCTAAGCAGAGCAGCCGCATTACCTCCCGCCAAGCATTGGAGGCCCAATTTATGCAAATGAAGCAAAAATTCAATGATGGAGGTGTACCACTGCCAGATTTTTGGGGCGGATATCGAGTAGTGCCGACTGAATTTGAATTTTGGCAGGGTGGTGAAACACGTCTTCACGATCGTTTTCAGTATCTTCTGGGCAATGAGGGTTGGAGCGTTTCAAGATTAGCTCCTTGAGTTAAGCGGGGCTGTTTGATGTTGTCTTTTAATCCTGAGAGTAAGCTATTTTCGTTTCATCGACTTAAAGAACTCGGCATTGGTATCGGAGAGCTTCAGTTTATCGATCAGGAACTCAATGGCATCTGAATCGTCCATACTGTGCAACAATTTGCGCAGAATCCATACCCTTTGCAGCTCATCCTCACCCATCAATAGGTCCTCGCGGCGAGTGCCAGAGCGACGGATGTTGATCGCGGGGTAAATCCGCTTTTCAGCGACTTTGCGGTCCAGGTGCAATTCCATGTTGCCGGTACCCTTGAATTCTTCATAGATAACCTCATCCATTTTGGAACCGGTTTCAACAATTGCAGTGGCAATAATAGTCAGGCTTCCGCCCTGTTCAATATTTCGTGCCGCACCAAAGAAACGCTTGGGGCGCTCCAGAGCGTGGGCATCCAGACCACCGGTCAACACTTTTCCTGAGGATGGCTGTACAGTGTTGTAGGCGCGAGCAAGGCGGGTAATGGAATCCAGCAAAATCACGACGTCTTTTTTGTGTTCTACCAGGCGCTTGGCCTTTTCGATAACCATATCGGCCACTTGGACGTGACGGGCAGGTGGCTCATCAAAGGTGGAGGCAATAACTTCGCCGCGCACCGAGCGTTGCATTTCCGTGACTTCTTCCGGGCGTTCATCAATCAATAGAACGATAATGTAGCATTCGGGATTGTTGCGAATGATGGCCTGGGCCATATGCTGCATCATAATGGTTTTACCGGCCTTGGGCGGTGCCACAATGAGGCCGCGCTGGCCTTTGCCGATAGGAGAAACCAGGTC
Organism: Porticoccus sp.; assembly: GCA_011049795.1. The sequence continues at coordinate 29,051 of DRHD01000244.1, read as the reverse complement.
AATGATACGACCGGTCAAATCCTCTGTGGAGCCGCTACCTGCTTCCAACACCAGCCGCTCATCTGGGAACAGTGGGGTGAGGTTTTCAAACAGGATCTTGTTGCGGACATTTTCCGGTTTATCGTAATTAATTTCATCCAGCTTCAGCATGGCGAAATAGCGCTCACCTTCCTTTGGTGGACGGATTTTTCCGGAAATGCTGTCACCCGTCCGCAGGTTAAAGCGTCGAATTTGGCTGGGAGAGACATAGATGTCATCGGGGCCGGCCAGATAGGAGCCCTCTGCTGATCTTAGAAAGCCAAAACCATCTGGAAGAATTTCGAGTACACCATTACCGTAAATATCCTCACCACCTTTAGCGTGGCGCTTGAGAATACTGAAGATGACATCTTGTTTTCGGGAGCGGGCGAGATTGTCGAGTCCGATGTCTTCCGCAATTTTCAGAAGTTCATCAATGGGTTTGGTCTTGAGTTCTGTTAGATTCATAAATGCAGACATAGTCAGGTTATTGTTAGAAATTGAAGTTGGTGGCCCACCAGTCAAGGTTCAGTATTGATACCGTGGAAGGGCTTGTTGGAATTGTGTGTTGTTCTCTACGCGTTGATGGACATCGGTGCGATTGTGCCAAGTATAGGCGGGCCTTATTGAAAGCGCAACAGCTGGCGCGGCAGCATACCTATTGCCACCGCAGCCATTGTTAAAGGCTAGCGTCGATGAATTCAATCAATTGGGTTTTTGAGAGGGCGCCTACTTTGGTGGCCTCAATATTACCGTCTTTGAAAAGAAGCAATGTTGGAATACCGCGTACATTGAACTTGGCAGGTGTTTCCGGGTTGGCGTCCACATCTATTTTACAAATTTTTACCCTGTTGGCGTACTCGTCAGCCAGTTCATCAAGAATAGGTGCAATCATTTTACAAGGACCGCACCAGGCAGCCCAGAAATCAACTAGAACGGGCAGGTCGGCGCCGAGTACATCACTTGCGAAACCAGCATCAGTTACGTGAACGATATTGTCGCTCATAGGGGAAAGTCTCCAGATTAATGTGAATTCAAAGGTACAGCGGTAGAATGACTTGAATGATAGCATTCACGTTGGGCGGGTAACAAATCCTGTGGACAATTTCCTTGTAGATAAGTCTTGGTTCCTTAAACACCTGTGAGGTTATTCATCCCGCGGAAAAAATGATTAGTTATCCAATTGGAGTGATTTCGGGCCGTGAAGCGGCTCGTGGTTGATATTGGCGGGGGTAGTACCAATTTTATTGGTCGGCGCTTTGAGTCAAGGCTGAGAGAAAGTCTTCACAGGGCCCCTCGGTTTCACGAGGTAGGGTTAAGTATTGCGCATAGCCAATTTTTCAAGCAAGTCCGTCTGTGCAGCATGTTGTTCTTCATCTTTTTGTGGGGAGTTTAACTGGTAGTTGCCGTCCGATTGTAGTTCCCAGCTCTGACAGTTATCCATCAGGTAGGTTTGCAGATCACTTCTGATTCTCGCTTGTAGCCGTGCATTGAGAATGGGGAAGCAGATTTCAACTCGATGCAGTAGGTTGCGCTCCATGACATCAGCACTGGCGCAAAAGGCATGGGGTGTGGCGTTGTGGAAATAGTAGACTCGTGAGTGCTCCAGAAATCGACCAACAATAGAGCGCACCCGGATGTTTTCTGAAACGCCCGGGATACCTGGTCGCAAACAGCACATACCACGAATAATCAGATCAATTTTTACACCGGCGTTGCTGGCTTCGTAGAGGGCCATGATGATCTTGGATTCGGTTATGGCATTAACCTTGATGATGATATGGGCCTTGTTACCCTGCCGGGCGGCTTCAGCTTCTCCCTCAATCAATCGAAGAAGGTTTTTTTTCAACGTAAAAGGTGCACAGAACAGTTTTTTTATACGTTCGGTTTTGCCCATCCCTGTGAGTTGTTGAAAAATTTTGTGCACATCACTACATAAGTCCGGGTCTGCGGTCAGAAGACTGTAATCGGTATAGATGCGGGCATTTCCGGAATGATAGTTACCGGTACCCAGATGCACATAGCGGCGTAATTTGTTGCCCTCTCGCCGTACAATTAACAGGGCCTTGGCGTGTGTTTTGTAGCCTACGACACCGTAAGTGACAACAGCGCCAGCTTCCTGAAGGTGGGTGGCCAGTTGTAGGTTTTCTTCTTCATCAAAGCGGGCACGCAATTCGATCACTACAGTAACTTCTTTTCCGGCACGAGCCGATTCAAGCAACGCGTCGACAATCTCTGAAGAAGCGCCGGTGCGGTAGAGCGTCATTTTAATCGACAGTACATCGGGGTCTTTTGCCGCTTGCCGGAGTAAATCAATAATGGGTGTAAATGATTGAAAGGGGTACTGCAAAAGAATATCTTCTTTTTGGATGAGATCGAAGATACTGGCCGCACTGCCCCGCAACGGCTTGGGGATAGAGGGTGTAAAGGGAGGGAATAACAGTTCGGGGCGATCAAGCATATCCTTCAATTGCATCATTCTGCCGAGATTAACCGGGCCATCTACCCGGTAAAGCTCATCTTCCGTTAGGTTGTACTGTTCCAGAAGGAAGTTGACCAGCTCATCGGGGCAATGCTTATCTACCTCCAAACGTACGGCACTACCAAATCGGCGTGAATGCAATTCACCACGCAGGGCTCTGGCGATGTCTTCAACTTCAGCTGCATTTAAGTCCAGATCAGCATCTCTGGTAATGCGAAATTGATAGCAGCCCGTCGTGGTCATACCGTTAAACAGGTCGTCGATATGTGCATGGATTAGGGAGGACAGGAGTACGAAGTTGTCACCTTTTTTGCCCAGTTCATCGGGTAACCGAATAAGTCTGGGCAGTGAGCGAGGAGCAGGAACAATGGCCATGCCGCTGTCACGGCCAAACGCGTCTTTGCCCTCTAAAGAGACAATAAAATTAAGACTCTTATTCACTAGCCGAGGAAAGGGGTGGGCCGGATCCAGGCCAATGGGGCTGATAATAGGCATGACCTGATGACGAAAATAATCCTCAGCCCAGTTGGCAATATCCTTGTTCCAGTGTTGATGGTGGAGAAAGCAGATGTTGTTACTGTTTAATGCCGGCACTAATATGTCATTGAGAATATGGTATTGTTTTTCAATCGCTGCCTTGCATTGTTCACTGAGAGTGCGGAGTACTTCTTGGGGGCGGACACCATCGATATTCACAGTTTCACGAGCAAAGCTGATTTGACGTCGGAGGCCAGCTAATCGGATTTCAAAAAATTCATCCATATTGCTGTTAAAAACCATCAGGAACTGAAAACGTTCTAGTAGTGGATACTCCTCATTCGTTGCCTGTTCAAGAATGCGTAAATTGAACCCCATCATACTGATGTGGCGATTGATAAAGTATTTGGCGCTGCTAATATCGATTTTCTCTTTGGACATAAGGTATTGCGTGTTCTCTATGCTAGAGGGTGAGTGGGGTATTTCTTTCATGGTGGAAAATCATTTTTGGCAGCAAACAAAAATATTTTAAGGCACCTTAGCTTGCTGTTTTTGATCGCTTTTATGACAGCATGCTGTCGTGTGCTGGGAATATTGAACCGATCGTACAAAAAGGGCTCTAAACGGCAGATAATAACAACACAAAAATTGGAACCTTGATGCCTGCCAAAAAGATTATCCTACTCTTAGTTATAGCTCTGATTGTTGGTGCTTACCTTTTTTTTGATGGTGAGCAGTACCTCAGTCTTGGGTTTTTCCAGGAGGTGTATCACCAGAAACCATTAGTTACTGCACTGGCCTACTTTGTTATTTATGTCATTGCGGCCGGGTTGTCATTACCCGGTGCCGCACTGCTCACTATTATTGGTGGAATGGTATTTGGGCTTTGGACAGGTTTGTTGCTAGTGTCCTTTGCCAGCTCCATTGGTGCAACGCTGGCCTTTCTGGTATCTCGCTTCTTGTTACGGGATTGGGTGCAAAATAAATTTTCCAGCTACCTGGTGTCGGTCAATCGAGGTATTGAGAAAGATGGCTCATTTTATTTATTTACGCTACGACTGATTCCAGTCTTCCCCTTTTGGATTATCAATTTGGTGATGGGGCTTACTCCCATGAAAACTGTAGCATTCTATTGGGTGAGTCAACTGGGGATGTTGGCAGGCACCGCCGTTTATGTGAATGCGGGTGCTGAGCTTGGCGCTGTGGAAGAGTTTTCTACTACAGGTATTCTCACACCAACGTTGTTGTTGTCCTTTTTGTTATTGGCGATTTTTCCCTTTATTGCTCGGGGTTTGGTGAGTGTTGTTCAGCATCGGAAGGTATATAAGCCTTATAGCAAACCCAAATCTTTCGATACTAATATGGTGGTGATCGGTGCAGGTAGTGCGGGATTAGTGAGCGCCTATATAGCAGCGACCGTTAAAGCCAAGGTGACACTGGTTGAAAAGCACAAAATGGGCGGCGACTGCCTCAATACGGGTTGTGTGCCGAGTAAGGCACTGATTCGAGCAGCCAAAACAGTAAAAGAAATTTCCCGAGCCAAACAACTGGGTATCGATGTGGGTGAGCCGACCGTGGACTTCCCGCGGGTGATGGAGCGAGTGCGCCAAGTCATTAAAGAGATTGAACCCCATGACTCCATTGAGCGTTACACCGAGCTGGGGGTGGATTGCCTGCAAGGTGAAGCCAAAATTTTATCGCCCTGGCAGGTAGAGGTGAATGGTCAGAGCATGACGACTCGCAATATTATTATTGCCTCGGGCGCACGACCCTTTGTACCACCGATTCCAGGCCTGGATCAGTTGGACTACCTCACCTCAGACAACTTGTGGGATCTCACCGAGTTGCCCCAGCGGCTATTAGTCATGGGCGGTGGGCCCATCGGGTGTGAACTGGCTCAAGCCTTTAACCGGCTCGGTTCCCATGTCACCTTGGTGGATATGATGCCAAGGGTGCTACCCCGTGAAGATGAGGATGTATCAGCGTTTGTGATGCAGCGGTTTACTGAGGAGGGTATTGAGGTACTGACCGGCCATCAATCAGTTGGCTTTGAGCAGCGAGGTGATGAATCTGTTGCACTTCTTGACGCCGATGGTGAAAGCAGGGAAGTGGTATTCGATAAAGTGCTGGTCGCGGTAGGGCGAAAAGCCAATACCAGCGGGCTGGGCTTGGAGGACATGGGGCTGGAACTGAACCCCAATGGCACCGTCACGGTGGATGACTATTTACGCACCCGTTACCCCAATATCTATGCCTGCGGTGATGTGGCGGGCCCCTACCAATTCACTCACACTGCGGCCCATCAAGCCTGGTACGCTGTTGTTAACGCGTTATTTGGAGGGCTAAAAAAATTCAAGGTAGATTACCGCGTGATACCCTGGGTGACCTTTATTGACCCGGAAGTCGCCCATGTGGGTTTGAGTGAGAGCGACGCTATCAAACAGAGTATTCCCTACGAGGTCACCAAATATGCCTTGGATGATCTAGACCGAGCCATTGCCGACGGTGTGGCCGAGGGTTTTGTGAAAGTATTGACCGTTCCGGGTAAGGATCGCATTCTGGGTGCCACTATAGTGGGTTACCACGGGGGTGATCTGCTCACCGAGTTTGTCACTGCCATGAAACAGGGCTTGGGGCTGAAAAAAATTCTGGGTACTATTCATAGTTACCCCACCATCAGTGAAGCAAATAAATTTGTTGCCGGGGAATGGAGTAAGGCACATGCCCCACAAGGGCTACTTACCTGGGTTGAGCGATATCATTCCTGGAAGCGACATTAATTGGGTACGACAAAATAGAAGGCCATAGAACAGATGCACGAAACAGTAAAAGATTATTACGGTAAGGAATTGACGGGCTCTGCCGATTTAAAAACAGACGCTTGTTGTACCTTGGAAAATATTCCTGACCATCTCAAGCAAATCATGGCGAAAATTCACCCAGAAGTGAGCAGTAAATACTATGGTTGTGGATTAGTGGCGCCGGAATTACTGGAAGGTATGCGAATACTTGATTTAGGTAGTGGCTCTGGACAGGATTGTTATGTGCTCTCAGCATTGGTGGGTGAGCATGGAGAAGTTGTTGGTGTGGATATGACGGATGAGCAGCTTGCCGTGGCCAATCGCCATATTGATTATCACAAAGAAGCCTTTGGTTTTAAGTCAGCGAATGTTCAGTTTCTCAAAGGTTATATTGAAAAGCTCGATGAACTGAATTTAGCCGATGAAAGCTTCGATATCATCGTCTCCAATTGTGTCATTAACCTGTCGCCCGATAAAAAAGCCGTGCTGGAACAGGCCTACCGATTATTAAAACCCGGTGGAGAACTGTATTTTTCCGATGTCTATGCCGACCGCCGTGTGCCCGAAGAGCTGATGGCCGATCCGGTGCTTTACGGTGAATGCCTCAGTGGCGCACTGTATTGGAATGATTTTATTCAACTGGCCAAACAATCAGGGTTTGCCGACCCACGCTTGGTAGAAGATCGTCCCTTAGGCATCGATAACGATGAAGTGCAAAGCAAAATCGGCCACATCAATTTTTACTCAGCCACCTACCGGCTATTTAAAATAACTGACCTGGAACACAGTAGTGAAGACTATGGTCAGTCGGTGGTTTATCAAGGAACCGTGCCCAACAATGGCTGCGCCTTTGAACTGGATAAAAACAACAGAATGCCCAAAGGTAAATCAGTCTCCGTGTGCGGCAACACCTATTGCATATTAAAAGGCTCCCGGTTTTCAGGTCACTTTAAATTTACCGGTAACTTTGAACAGCACGGTGGTATTTTCAACCAAGGTGAGAGTGCAGTGCCATTTTCAGCAAAGGCAGCTAAAAGTGGTGGGTGTTGTTAGAGCTAAAGGGTGTGATAGTTGAGAGGTGAGGGTTAGATTTATTTTTCATTGCACATTTAATTTACACTAGGAATTGACCCGATAATAATTATTATGAGGCCGTAGGCCTCATTAACAGACTGTTATGAGTATTAAGGAATGGATAACCAGATAATATTCAGCAAGGAATCTAAGAGCTCTAAGATTGCCATTTTAATTCTGGTAGCTATGTTTACCTCGGGCTTTATTTTATGGTTATTTTTATACCCTGTTACTAGTGGCTCCGCCACATTTTGGGCTGGTGCAGTTTTAATGGCTATTCCAGGGTATGTGGCTGCTGAAAGCTTGGGGTCGTGGGGGCTGGGAAGTAACTTTGCTAAAAACTTGTCTGGGCCAGCAAAAATAATATTCGGTGTTTTTTGGCTTTTGGTTTGTTTGATAATTTTTGGCTTGGCTCTAAGGCTATTGTCCTCAATGGTCGGAGCGTAAGTTAAACGGGTGAGAAAAGTCACTCATAACAAGTCAATCAACTGCCGCCAGTGAGCTGGCTCGGACTGCCAAATGCTACGCATTATGTCAGCCCGTTATTGAGGCGTTATGAATATTGAGAGATAGATGAAGCATCCATCATGGAATGATTTTATTTATAGAGTAGGCGGGGTAACAGTTTTATTTTTAATTGTTATTTTTTCCTTCAATAAATACGCACCAAGCTATGTTGGTATAGCCATATTTGTAACATCGATTCTAGTTATTTTTATTGCAGGCTTAGTCGTGGTTAAGTCAAAGAAACAGCGTAAGAAAAAAGGGGCTAGCAGGCATGTACTCAAAAACTCATAACAAGTTGCAGCACAACCGCTGCTTCGCAGCTCGGATTACCAAAACGCTAGCGCGTTTCGGCAGACCGTGTGCAAGGCGTTAGTGGATTATTGATAACTATTGTCAACTCTCCTCAGTATTAAGCATTAAATATTTCCAACAAATTATTTAAAAACTGATGGCCTTTTTGTGTGGGTTTCAAATGGGTATTTCGTTGGTCTATTAATCCCTGTTCTATAAGAGTATCCAACGCCGGTTTTATTTTTTCTAGAGGAATTCCCGTTCGTTCTGAAAATAATTCGGTGGGCACCCCGGCATTTAATCGCATCGCGTTCATCATAAATTCCAGTGGTAGTTCATCCGCCGGAATATTTTTACAACTGGCGGTATAGGAGTCCTTGCGGGCCAGGTAATCGCCGGGTTTTCGGGTTTTGGTAGTACGGATAATACGTTGCTCAGAGGGCAATGTAATTTTTCCATGCGCTCCTGCACCGATACCTAAATAGTCTCCAAATGCCCAATAGTTTTTATTATGTGCGGACTCTTTTTGATCGTTACAAAAGGCGGATACTTCATACTGTTTGTAACCGTTGTTGAGTAATACCTGATGCCCCTGATCCTGTATGGCTTCTAAAATAATATCGGTAGGAAGAGAAGGAGGCTTACTGTAAAACTCGGTGTTGGGTTCAATAGTCAATTGATACCAGGAGATATGGGTGGGGGCCAGATCAATCGCTTGTTGCAAGTCGGCCATCGCCTCCACGGTTGTTTGGCCGGGCAGGCCATGCATTAAATCGAGGTTAAAGTTTTCAAAGCCTGCAGCTCTCGCAGAATTGATCGCAGTGATAGCCTGCTCGGCTGAGTGTATGCGGCCAAGCTGGGTTAAGTTCTGGTCGTTAAAACTTTGTACGCCAATAGACAGGCGATTGACACCAACACTGCGATAGCCGATAAATTTTTCTTGTTCAAACGTACCGGGGTTGGCTTCTAGGGTGATCTCTATGTCATCTTCAAACCCGATTCGACGCCTTGCTGCCTGAATAATTCTACCGATAGCTTCAACGGAAAATAGACTTGGAGTTCCGCCGCCAAAAAATATAGAGGTGAGTTTGCGGCCTTGTACGTAGGCTTGTTCAATGTCGAGGTCGCGGATCAGGGCAAGTACGTATTCCTCTTCAGGGAGCTCTTCAGGTGCCGCGTGAGAGTTGAAGTCACAATAGGGGCACTTGCGCACACACCAGGGAATATGGACGTAGAGCGAGAGCGGTGGAAGGCTAAGCAGAGAGTCGGTCATGAGCGTTTAACTAGGCTAGGGAGTTTAATTAGACTGGGCAGTTTAACTAGGCTGAGAAGTTTAACTATACCGGTGAGATTTAACATGCGCTTACTAATTGTTGTTGATCGCTTATGTTGATAATGTTTTCAACAGTTGAGCCATGGCTTTGCCCCGATGACTGATTTTATTCTTTTGTACTTTGTCGAGCTGGGCGGAGCTGCAGTCCAGTTCAGGAATATAAAATAGCGGGTCATAACCAAAGCCATTGTCGCCCTCGGGTTTGAAGGCAATGCGACCCTCCCAAGTCCCCTGGAAAATTAGTGGGGTGGGGTCTTCGGGGTGTCGAAGATAAACCAGCAGGCATTGGAATCGCGCGGTGCGCTGTTCTTCGGGAATATCCTGAAGTAGTGATAAGAGCCGCAGATTATTTTTATCATCGGTGGCGTTTTCACCAGAGAACCGGGCTGAATAAATACCGGGTGCCCCATTGAGGACATCCACTTCCAATCCGGAGTCATCGGCGATTGCCGGTAATCCAGTCAGTCGCGCGGCATGTCGGGCTTTGATAATGGCATTTTCCACAAAGCTGAGCCCATCCTCGATGGCTTCGGGAATATTGAACTTGGATTGCGGGACAACATCGAAATCGAGGCCGGCGAGCAATTGCTGAAATTCGGCCAATTTGCCTTTATTGCCACTGGCGAGAGTAATTTTCATAGCAGGGTTATCTTGTTGATGTGTTTGTTCGCCCACAAAAATGGCCACCCTGATTTTTACTGGGTGGCCGGTGTGTCATCCTAGGGTGTGTCATCCCATGGTGTGGGTTAGTCGTCGTAGTAAAACTTATTTTGAAACGACAGTGATTTGGATGGTTTGTTAGGGTCTGGCTGTATTTGGATTTTAAAGGTCATGGAGTCTTCATTATCAAATTCAAACGGTGCGAGATAATAGACAGCATTTCCCTCTCTAACCTCAAAAAATTTAAGCACTTGCTGTTGGGCCAGCATATTTGAAACAGTACCCTTTACCAACGCCGTTGTTCCGCCAACCTGGTCACCTAGGATTACGGCAATATTTACCAGCCCTTTGTCTTTACCACGGGTAATGTTATAGACACTGGCGATTTCGGGCAGAATAAAGCTGCTGTTAAATGAGCTGTAGAAGACTTTGTAGTCACCAAAATTTTTGTAGGGCTTGTTGTCGGCATGGACGCTAAAGGCGAGTAGTGCCAGTAAGGGAAGCCAGAGTAGTTTCTTGTTGTTCATGTTCATTACCTCCAAAACCCAAAAGGGGTTTCATCTTGAGTGGGCTATTTGCTTAAAAGATAAACAGCCGTATCACTAAACAGGTTAGGCCATATTCCTTTGATGTGCTTGTCCGGTATTCGTTCAGCAACAAATTCTTTGTGAATAAGACGAATTTTTTTCTCATCACAGAGTGCTTCAAAGTCATTCACGGTACAGAAGTGAATATTGGGTGTGTCATACCACTGATAGGTCAGTTGTTTGGTGACAGGCATACGTCCGTGGATGAAAAGAGAGGTTCTTGCACGCCAATTCCCAAAATTGGGGAAGGTAACAATGCATTTCTTACCAATTCTTAGCATTTCCTCCAATACCAGGTGAGGGTAACGCATAACCTGGAGCGCTTGGGTCATAACGACGACATCAAAGCTGTTATCAGGAAACTGGGATAAGCCTTTGTTGAGATTGGTTTCCACTACATTAATGCCGTTGGCGATAGCATGGGTTATTTTATCGGGGTCGATTTCCAGGCCGTAACCCTCTACCTGCTTATGTTGCTTGAGATTTTTTAGCAGTGTGCCATCACCACAAGCGAGATCTAAGACTCGGCTTTCCGGCGTTATCCATTGCTGAATAATGTCGAGATCAGTGCGGATGCTCATTGTGAGCCCTCCGTAGATATCGTTGTTTTTTCAGAATGAGTTGCCTCACTGGCGACACGGCTCATATAAGCCGTGAGTATTTGTTCGTAGCGCTCATTTGGCAGCAGAAAGGCATCGTGCCCCAAGTTAGAGTCAATAGCGGCGTAGGAGACATTTTTGTTGGCATCAATCAATGCTTTGACAATTTCCTGAGAGCGTTCTGGTGCAAACCGCCAGTCTGTTGAAAAAGACACTACCAAAAAGTCACACAGGGCATGACCGAAGGCTTTGACGGGGTCGTTGTCATATTCTCTGGCTAAGTCGAAGTAATCTAGGGCCTTGGTCATCAATAGGTAGGTGTTAGCGTCAAAATTGCTGGAAAAGGCATCACCTTGATGGCGTAAGTAGCTTTCTACCTGAAATTCAATGGGCGTATCTTGGCCCTGTTGAAATGAGCCAGATCGCAACTCCCGGCCAAATTTGTTACCCATCAGTTCATCTGAAAGATAGGTTACATGACCGATCATTCTGGCGAGGGCCAGTCCATTTCGAGGCAGCGTGTTATCTTCAAGAAAATGGCCATCACGAAAATCCGGGTCTGATTTAATCGCATTGCGGGCAATTTCATTAAAAGCGATATTCTGTGCGCTCAGCTTCATGGCAGAAGCAATGACGATGGCATGTCGTATCCGGTCAGGGTATTCCAGTGCCCAACGCATGGCCTGCATTCCACCCAGGCTACCACCGACAACGGCTGCCCATTGTTGAATGCCGAGTCGATCCGCCAGTTTTGCTTGGCTTTGAACCCAATCTCGTGCGCGAAGTGGTGGAAAATCCACCCCCCAGGGTTTACCTGTTTCAGGGTTAATGGAACTAGGGCCGGTACTGCCATGGCAGCCACCGAGATTATTGGGGCAAACAATAAAGAATTGGTTGGTATCGAAGGGCTTACCCGGTCCGATATGGTTTTCCCACCAGCCTGGTTTTTTGTCATCAACACTGTGATAGCCAGCCGCGTGATGATGGCTGCTCAGCGCGTGACAAATTAGTATGGCATTGCTTTTATCGCTATTGAGCTCACCGTAGGTTTCAACCATCAGTTGATAATTATGTAGGGTACGCCCACAGGCTAGCTCCAGTGGGTCATCAAAATGTACGACCTCTGGTGTGACTAAACCTACAGAGTTTTCCGGGAAGGTATCTGGCATCTGTGGTTGTCTTTCTCCATAAAATAATCGGCTAGAACCACGAGTTTTAACAAGAGGTTTGTGGGAGTCTAATGAGGGCGTTTCTTCAGTGCAAGAAAGTTACAGCTTGGGTTTAATTAAAGCGTTCGATTGGGAAGCTCAATTAAAGCTCTTAATCAGAGATTCTCCAGATCATAATCAATAATCACAGGTGAATGACTAGAAAAAGTTTTCGCCTTGTAGATTACGGCATATTCAACACAATTGATGAGTCCCTGTGATACAACCTGTAAATCGGTCCGCCAGCCGGGGCCTACATCTTGCTCACCGGAAGGCCAGTAGTTGAATTCATCGGCATCTGTATTGAAGAGGCGGAAGGCGTCAGCATAGCCAATGTTCTTGTAGAGTTGGTCGAGACACTGTTGTTCGTTAGAGAGATAGCCTGAAGTGCCCATAGAGCTACTCGGGTCGCTCACATCTATATCGCGATGTGCAATATTCCAGTTGCCACAGATCACATATTCCCGGCGCTTGTGGCTGATTTTGTTCAGGTGGCTCAATAGGTCACGAAAAAAGTGGTCTTTTATCTCTTGTTCTGCGGCGCTGCTGGTTATCGTCTTGCTATCAGTGGCGGCATTAGGTGCAAGCAGTGAGCAGACACTCACATGCTCAAAATCTGCCTGTAGATAGCGGCCATTCATGTCTTCAGCATTAGATGCACCAAAGCCATACATTATCGCTTTGGGGACTTCTCGACTATAAATGGCAACCCCGTTGTGTTGTGGAGCGGGCGAGTCAAAAAAATAGCTGAAATAGCCGTCTAGCTCAAAGTCTGGATTTGAGGTTAGCTCTGACGTTTGGGCACGCAAGTCCTGAAGGCAGATGATATTAGCCTCCAGAGAAGCGAGCCACTGGAAAAGACCACGGCGGGAAGCCTGGTGAATTCCGTCTACGGCAAGACTAATAATTCTCATATATGGTGAGCCTGAGTGGAAAGTCGCCCCATGATTTGGGAGCGTGTATCATACCTTAGAGTTTAGGTTTCAAGAACTGGCATAGTAGAACATGCCAGCCTATGGGTCGGTGAACTTGTCTCAGAAGGTGAGGCAGTTTGTTTCAAAAGTATCTGCTTGTTTCTAGAGCATCTGTGATCGAAGTTATGAATAAATACAAAAGAGCCGGTTGTATTGCCCTGGCCTTACTGGGGATGGCGACGATGGTGGCAGAGGCAGCTAGCCTCTATCGTTATCGCAACAAGGAGGGCAACCTGGTTGTCGACTATACGATACCCCCAGAATATGTGGCTGGAGGCTACGAGGTTATTAGTAAAACGGGTCGTGTGGAGCAGGTAGTGCCACCTCAAAGGAATCCCGATGCCTCTGAAGCAGGAGAGCCCATAGAGAGCTCTGAGGATGTGTCAGAACAACTGGAAGAGGACGAGATGCTGCTGCGCAGCTACAGCGAGGTGAGTGAGATTGAGGCGGCCTGGGAAAGACGAGTGTCACAGCTAGACAGGGAAGTTGACATTACCCACTCAAATCTGTTGAAGAATCGAGACATACAGCAAGATGACAGAGTTAAGGCGGCTAACTATCAGCTCATTGGCAAGCCGGTGCCGAAATCACTGCTGAAACACATGGATAATTTAGTGTTCCAGGAGAGGGATGCTGTGCAGGTGTTGGAGCTTCGAAAGCAGGAGAGCGAAGCGGTCAGTAAGCGTTATGAACACTACCGGTCGCGTTTCATGGTACTAAAGGGGATTGAACCTCTCGAAAAAAGCCCGACATCACTACCGACCACTGTTCCTGCCACTGTTCCGTCGGACGACGACTAAAGCCGCTACGAACAAACTGACTGATACGCCCCTCGGCTAATGCAAGAAGCATGTTGGCTGCTGAGGTTATCGTCATTGTTGGCCGAAGGTTCTCGGTCACTTCTGCCTCACGTAAAATTTGCTTCAGTTGAGTTTCCAAACGGTCAAATAATTGCTTTATTCGATGATGAAGCCTATCAGTTTCACCGGTGAGGGCGTCACCGGTTAATAGGCGAGTAATTCCAGGATTCCGTTCCGCAAAGGTCAACAGCAGGGTGAGGATTCGATAGCAACGACTGATGGCATCGGGTTCTTCGGAAAGAATAACGCGAACCCGACTAAACAGGGTTTCTTCAATAAAGTCGATTAGCCCTTCGTACATTTTGGTTTTACTAGGAAAATGTCGGTAAAGAGCTGCTTCAGATACACCCACTTCGGCAGCCAGTGCTGCGGTGGTGATGCGGCCACCAGGCGTGGCTTCCAGCATACGAGCAAGGGCTTGTAGAATTTGTTGTTTCCTGGAGCCTTTTCCTGTCGCCATGATCAGTCACTCGCCCATTGTTGTATTGGTGATCAGTGTACCGACACCCCGGTCGGTAAAAATTTCCAGTAACGTGGCATGGTTTAGCCTGCCATCGATAATATGGGCACTTTGGGTGCCGCCTTTGACGGCATTCAAGGCACAGGTGATCTTGGGAAGCATCCCGCCATGAATTGTCCCATCTTTGATCAAGCCATCGACTTGCTGCGTGGTTAGCCCGGTCAGTACCTTACCATTCTTATCTTGAAGCCCCGCCACATTTGTTAATAGCATCAGTTTTTCAGCTTTGAGAACCTCTGCAATTTTACCGGCGACCAAATCTGCATTGATATTGTAGGAGTTGCCCTCATTATCGACGCCAATAGGTGCAATAACTGGGATGAAGTGGCTATCGGTGAGCATGTCGATAACACCAGTATTAATACTATCCACCTCACCAACATGACCGATATCGATGATCTCGGGCGCTTCCATTTCTGGGGTATGGCGAGTCACCCGTAGTTTTTTTGCCTTGATCAGTTGTCCATCTTTTCCCGTAATGCCCACTGCACTTCCACCTGCGTGGTGAATCAGATTAACGATTTCCTTGTTGACGGCGCCACCTAGAACCATTTCCACGATATCCATGGTTTTACTGTCGGTTACCCGCATGCCGTCAACAAAGTGGGACTCGATGTTAAGTTCCGATAGCAGATTGCCAATTTGAGGACCACCGCCGTGGACCACCACTGGATTCATACCCACGAGTTTCATCATGACCACATCACGTGCAAAGCTGGCTTTGAGCTTTTCATCTACCATGGCATTGCCGCCAAATTTAACGACGATAGTTTTGCCGGTAAACCGTTGGATGTAGGGCAGTGCCTCTGAGAGGACATTGGCAATGTTGGTGGCCGCTTCGCGGGTTAGTGACATTATGGGTTCCTATGATGCTGTGTAGGGCAGAATTAGAACGTTAAATTGGTATCTATGCTACGTAGTTGCTGCCTGAAAAGCGACTGGATTTTCTCCAGTGCTTCCTCCGACTCGGCTTCAAAACGAAGTGTAAGGGCAGGACTGGTGTTGGATGCCCGAATAAGACCCCAAGCCTTGGGGAAATCAACCCTCAGGCCATCAATGGTGGATACCTTACCATCCTGAAAAGCGTGGTTGGAAACCAGACTTTCGACAATCACAAACTTTTCTTCATCAGTCACGTCTATTTTGATTTCTGTTGTGGCATACAGTGTTTCAAAGCTTGAAACAATCTCGTCGAGCCCCTGTTCTCTGATGGACATGATTTCTATTAGCCGTGCAGCAGCATAGAGGCCATCATCAAAACCGTGCCAGCGATCACGGAAGAAAATATGCCCACTGTATTCGCCCCCTAGCGGTGCATCACATTCCAGCATTTTGTTGTACATATGGGAGTGACCAGTTTTCCACATAATAGGTCGGCCCCCGTAACTACTGATCAGGTTGTTGAGGCGACGGGTACTTTTAATATCAAAGACCACATCAGCACCTGGTTGGCGAGAAATGACGTCCCGAGCAAAAATCATCAACAGTTCATCGGGCCAGATAATCTTGCCACTGGCAGAAACGGCAACAACACGGTCACCATCACCATCCAGAGCAATGCCCAAGTCGGCGTTGTGTTCCTTGACGCATAAAATAAGGTCTTCAAGATTGGCAGCTACGGAAGTGTCAGGGGGGTGATTGGGAAAATCACCATCTATGTCACAGTGGAGAGGCATTACCTTGCAGCCAATGGCCTCAAGCAAGGTAACACCCAATTCTCCAGCGACCCCATTACTTCCATCCAGAACAACCTTCAGATTTTGGGCGGGCACAATATCACTGACAATATCGTTGACATAGTCTGCCGAGAGTAAACGCATTTCGCGTTGGCCATCAGTTTTTGCTGGAATATCGCATTCCATTTCCGCTTTTAGGGCTTGAATTTCATCACCACACAGAGCGTGATGTTTGAAAAATATCTTGAAGCCGTTGTACTCCGCAGGATTGTGGCTCGCAGTGACCATAATGCCGCAATCTGTTTCCTGTATCTTGCGGGTGGCAAAGTTGAGTAGTGGTGTGGGTACTTGGCCGAGATAGATAATATTACAGCCGGTGCTGAGAATACCTTGTTCCAATGCGGCGGTCAGTGCGGGGCTAGATTTTCGGCCATCACAACCAACGATAAGAGAATGCTCTCCCAGTGAAAGTGCCTTCTTTGCAAGAACTTTACCCAGTTGCTCTGCAAACTCTGGTGTTAGTTGAGTGTTGGCCAGACCGCGAATGTCATAATCTCGAAATACCACATCGGGGAAGGCGGGCTTCCCTGTCGTTTTTGTATCTTCGGCCTCGGTAGTTTCGGTGCCTGATTCTGATGCTGCCGAAGGAATAACCTGTAGAAAAGAGTCGCTATTGTCACCGACAATATAGGCATGTTTTTTAACTGGCGTGCTTTCCTGGGGATCGTCCTGTGCATCGTTTTGTACAAGGTTCTTTGATCGGCGCTTTTTGGGCTTGTCCTTGTGATGGTGCAGGGTATACCTGATAACCACGTAGATCAGCAGTAGCATAATGATGATCAGACCGGCCACAATTATCACGAATACCTGATAGGAAGGCTGGGCTTGTTCAAGTAATAGAGCACTGCCAGTAAAGCGTATTTGCCAGTGGGGTATCTTGGTTTTCAGAGTAATCCCATCAAGAGCTTCCGTTTTATTATTCAGCTTAATGACGGAGGTGCTCGGGATATCTGGTAATGTTTGGGTGAGTTTGGTTGTGCCCAGTGAACGATTTACCTTGGCAAGAAGCGAGTCAGCGAGCGTGCCTGTGGGTAACATGGCTACCATCGTGCCTAGGATGACCCCTCCCTCGGTTTTGAGTGGATAGGCAAATATAAGTTGCCAGGTACTATCAATATAAGCAGCAACAGGGTCCGGTTGTTTGCCATCCAGCACCTTCTGGGACATTGTCTGACCAACAAAATTGTGTGCTTTATACAAGCGGGTATCTTGTGGGCTGAGTAGATAACCATGGGATAGGCCCTCTACCCACTCTTTCATCAGACCTTCCAGGCGATGTATTCCTTCGGTATCACCTGTGGTTAACGCATCAATAAACAAATCTTTTTCAGCAATATTCTGCAATTGCTGTTGTTGTGTTTGAAGATAGGTGTTGGTCAGAGTTAACTGTTGTTGCGCATAGCTTTTAGCACTGTCATTAGCGAGTGCAAGTCTGGCATTGTCTATCATGTAGTGCTGTATGGTGAAGGTCAGTAACACGAAGCAGCAAATAATGAGGACGAGCACCCCCAATGTAATGGGGTGTTGCTGTAGTTTGTTTAAAGCGACTAGGACGGGGCCGTTCTTCTTAGGGCTATTTTTTTTGTTATCGGTCATGTGATTTCAATTAGCTAGGGATCATGTCGGCAATTTTTGCGATCAATTGACGCGCCAAAATAGATTTGTTTATTTTCGGGATGGCTTCGGAGCTTTTCATCTCTACCACCAAAACGGCATTGTCATCACTGTTAAAGCCAATGGTGCGGTCTGACACGTCGTTGGCAATGACTAGGTCGAGATTCTTCCTCTCTAGTTTACCGCGGGCATGGCGTTCCAAGCCTTCTTCCACACTGGCTGTTTCAGCGGCAAATCCAACGGTGAAAGGGCGATTTTGGAGCGCCGCCACTGCACTGACAATATCCGGGTTTTTAACCATCTCTATAGTCAATGTATCGGCAGATTTTTTTATTTTTTGTTCCGAGACTTGCACCGGACGGTAGTCTGCTACGGCTGCGGAAGCAATAAATAATTGGCAGCCATCGGCTTCGGCTAGGGCTGCATCGTACATTTCCTGGGCACTGATGACGGCGATCGTTGTTACTCTATCGGGTGATGTTAGGTTAACCGGTCCACTGATCAGTATGGTTTCTGCGCCTGCTTCGGCAGCAGCTTCTGCCAGTGCATAGCCCATTTTCCCGGAGCTGTGGTTGCTGATATAACGTACTGGGTCAATGGCTTCCCGGGTAGGGCCAGCCGTGATGATTACTTTTTTCCCTGCCAAAGCACCCGTTTCAAATAAGTCCGCAGTAAGTTCCGCGATATCCTCTGGTTCACTCATCCGCCCTGGGCCCACATCACCACAGGCTTGAGTTCCCTCTGTTGGACCAAAAATATTTATTCCCCGGCCCTGTAGTTGTTCTATATTGTGTTGGGTGCTGGCATTGCGCCACATGCCCTGGTTCATTGCCGGGGCAATAGCGAGGGGTGAGCGGCTAGCCAGACAGAGAGTGGAGAGGAGATCCCCGCCTTCACCATTTGTTAATTTGGCAATGAAGTCGGCCGATGCAGGGGCGACCAGGATCACATCAGCCCACCGCGCCAGCTCAATATGGCCCATGGCGGCTTCGGCATCAGTATCCAGTAGTTCAAGGTGGACGGGATTGCCGGAGAGTGCCTGCATGGTGAGTGGCGTAATAAATTGGGTGGCAGCGTGGGTCATAACGACCCGGACATTGGCACCGGCATCTTGTAGGCGGCGAATGACCTCTGCGCTTTTATAGGCAGCAATGCCACCGGTTACACCTAGCAGAATTCTTTTGTTGGCCAGTGGGGGCATGAAAATTCCTGAAAAATAAAACCCAGGTAGCTAAGATAACATTGCAAAGCAAGTTTGCGTAGTCAGTACTCACGTCATCTAGTGCACAAGGAGGTGCTTATGACAATTCGTGATTGGCCGGAGGCAGAACGACCCCGGGAAAAACTTCTAGAAAAGGGCGCTAGCGCCTTATCCGATGCCGAACTGCTGGCTATCTTTCTTCGTACCGGTTGCCCTGGGGTTTCAGCAGTGGATTTGGCTCGAGAACTGTTACAGAGGTTCGGTAGTCTTGGGGCAATGTTATCGGCGGATAAGACATCATTTTGTCGCGTCCGTGGTCTTGGGGAGGCGAAGTTCGTACAGTTACAGGCGGTGATGGAGTTGGCTCGCCGTCATCTGGGTGAGCAGCTTCAACGGGAGCATGTATTTACCAGTGCTACACGGGTGAGCGAGTTCCTGTTGGCTCAGTTGCGTCACTGCCAGCAGGAAGTTTTCGCCGTATTATTTCTGGATACTCAGCATCGGCTAATTGCGTGGGAAAAATTATTTTTTGGCACGGTTGATGGTGCCAGTGTTCATCCCCGTGAGGTGGTGAAGCGAACACTACATCACAATGCGGCGGCGGTTATTTTTTCTCACAACCACCCCTCTGGCGTGGCAGAGCCGAGTGATTCCGACCGGCTGATTACCCGGCGATTGAAGGATGCCCTGAGCTTAGTTGATGTGAGGGTGCTAGACCATGTGGTTGTAGGCGGTGGTTATACGGTCTCTATGGCTGAGCGGGGTGTCCTGTGAAATACTGGAAACTGTAGCCTTTTGGGCGAATTTGTTTGATTTCGCCAAGCCCTTCTGGTATAAAACGCGGCTCTTTGTGGGGGTACCCTTTTGGGGGCAAACCGCTAACAGATTTCCAAAGTAGTCGCCAAGTACTGGTGGCACCCAGAGCAGAGGCAAAGCAATGTCTAAAGTATGTCAAGTCACCGGTAAAAAGCCGATGTCTGGAAACAATGTTTCACACGCAAAAAATAGGACTCGTCGCCGGTTCGAGCCTAATTTGCACTCCCACCGTTTTTGGATTGAAGCAGAAAAACGTTTTGTAAAACTGCGCCTTTCTGCCAAGGGAATGCGTATTATTGATAAGCTGGGCATTGAACAAGTGCTGGTTGATATGCGTAAACGTGGCGAGAAGGTTTAAGGAGATAAATCATGGCTAAATCGAATCGCGATACAATTAAGTTAGTATCCAGTGCTGGCACTGGCCACTACTACACGACCACTAAAAATAAGCGCACTCAGCCTGAAAAGCTGGAGTTCAGCAAATACGACCCAGTGGTTCGTAAACACGTTCCGTACAAAGAAGCTAAAATTAAGTAAGTTTTTGTACAGACGAGAAGCCCCGATATAGTCGGGGTTTTTTTGTGCCTGTCGTATGGTGGGTCAATATTGCAACGAGCCTTTAGTCCTTAGTGCATAGTACTTAGTGCGATGTCAGTGATTCCCGCTTCCCGAGCTTGGTCAGACACCAGAATAAAGGTAGCTGTTTTAGATTTGGGGTGGGCCTCAATCACAACCTTGGCCTTGGGGTTTTCGGCATGAGCCCTTTCTACGTTTGCTCGCACTGAACGCACATCAATACGACGACCTTCCAGCCATATGTCATTGTTTTTGGTAATGCTGAAAATAATATTTTGATGTTTGCTATTTTCTGGCGGTGCTGTTGTGATTGGTGGCCGATTAACATCGATGCCCGACTCTTTGACAAAAGATGCCGTCACGATAAAAAAGATCAACATAATAAAGACCACATCCAGCATGGGGGTGAGGTCGATTTCGGGGTCTTCTGTGATACGTTTTCTGCCCAAGGCCATAGTTAGCTCTGTCCAGTGGTTTTTGGCCCTGTCATTTCTGAGCCCGGAAGGTGCATTTTGACCGGAGCCCCTATTGAGTATGCCAGATGGAGTATGCCAGACATTTTAGTGCCGATTCATCGTCGATAAGTACACTTAATAGATAAGTACACTCGGAATCTGATCATGCCGGAATTACCAGAAGTTGTCGTTACTCTGAAGGGGTTAATACCCCACATTACTGGAAAGCGGGTTTCCAAGGTGGTGGTGCGTGAGCCTCGGCTGCGTTGGCTAGTGCCCGGTGATTTGTCAGAACAGCTATGCGGGAAGATACTGATTGATGGCCGACAGCGGGCGAAATATCTGTTATTTCGCTTTGATCACGGCCATTTGATGATTCACTTGGGTATGTCTGGAAATCTTCGCATTGTTCAGGTGGGTACGCCGCCAGCCAAGCATGATCATGTGGATATTAGCTTCGAAGATGGAGTGCAGCTACGGTTTACGGATCCTCGTCGGTTTGGTTCGGTACTGTGGCTGAGTGGTGAACCAGAACAGCACAAATTGTTGAGCCATTTGGGGCCAGAACCCTTTGACCCTGTGTTCGATGGCAATTATCTCTATCGCTTATCGCGTGGGAAAACTGTGTCGGTAAAGCAGTTTTTGATGGATAACAGGGTCGTTGTGGGCGTGGGTAATATTTATGCGAATGAATCGCTGTTTCTTAGTGGTATTAGGCCAAAGAAAGCCGCTGGACGTATTTCCCGAAAAACTTACGAGATATTATCTGAGAATGCCAAAACTGTTTTAAAGCGGGCGATAGAACAGGGCGGTACAACACTGAAAGATTTTGTTGGTAATGAGGGGAAACCTGGTTATTTCAAACAGGAGTTGTATGTCTATGGTCGCGGCGGCATGCCCTGTCTTCGGTGTAAAACGCGGTTAAAGGAGATCAGATTAGGGCAGCGTTCTACGGTTTACTGCGCTCTTTGCCAAAAATGATGGGTACGAGTTACCAGAAATAATAGATACAAATTGCCAAAAATAACGGGTGAAAGGGCTAATCAGCCGGCTTTGAGTTTCTTCGCCAGTGCCTCAGTCACACAGGGGGGAACAAAGGCATTGATATCTCCACCCAGTGAGCCAATTTCTTTTACCAGAGACGATGAAATATAAGAGAGTTTCTCCGAGGGTGTCAGAAAAATACTTTCGACATCAGGTGATAGTGCTCTGTTCATATTGGCTAGCTGGAATTCATATTCAAAATCAGAGACAGCACGGAGCCCTCTGAGTATGGCATCGGCGCCCTGATCGTTTACAAAGTTGACCAGCAGATAATCAAAACCAAGTACTTCAATATTGTCCAGGTGAGACAGCGATTTTGTTGCTAAACCAATACGCTCTTCGAGGTTGAACAGGGGTTCTTTCTTCTTGCTGCTGGCAATGGCAACAATCACGCGATGGAACAAGCGGCTGGCACGCTCCACCAAATCGACGTGGCCGTTGGTGATGGGATCAAAAGTACCGGGATAAACAATTGTTTTCACGTATGTTCTTCACTCTATGAGCTGGAGCTTGGGTGAGTCGTTAGGCGAGCGTGGAATGGTATACGTTTTGTCTTCGGGTCTCAATCGCATCGATAGAGTCGATAGCACACTTGCCCTGCGGCTTTTTCTCGAAATAGATCCCAGGTAGGTGGTGTGATGGGTGGCGACTGATGCCTATCGGTCTCAATGTAAACGAGACTGTTTTTGGAAAGTAGGCCGGGGCGCTGTAACAGATCACAACAGGGTTGCAGTAAATCGGTAGCAAAGGGCGGGTCAAGAAAGACTACATCAAATGGCTTTTCAGGGGTAAAAGTGTTCAGCCATTGAGCAGCATCGGACTGAATAACTTGAGCTCGCTCAGTTCTTAATAAGGCACTGTTTTGTTTCAATAGGGCCGTGGCCGCAGTATCTTTCTCAACCAGAATCGCGTGTGTGGCACCTCTAGAGAGGGCTTCAAATCCCAGTGCTCCTGAACCTGCGAATAAGTCCAGACAGTGAGCACCCGAGATGACAGGTGCCAGCCAGTTAAACAGGGTTTCCCGAACCCGATCACCCGTGGGGCGTAACCCCTCTACATCAGCAAAATGAAGTTTGTGTCCGCGCCATTGGCCACCGATAATACGGAGCTGACCAAGGGCCTCTTTTCGAGAGGATGATGTTGAGTGGTGATGGCGTTTCAAAGCGTTTTTCAATCCTTAAAGTGATAGCATACACCGTCAGATTTACACCGTCAGATTTACACCGAGAAAACAGGATGTCTGTGCCCGATTCAAACGACCCAGAGAATAACACCCGACAGCCGGGAGAAAAGCGAAAATTTTTACAACGTTTTCGTCGTCAGAAGCCTGTAGAGCCTCAGCCTATAGATATTGCCTCTGAAGCAGCTGCCCAAGAAGTGGCCGGTGATGAGCAACCTGATACTGGTATTGAGAATAGCCAAGCTCAGGAAGCCAAGCCTAAGGAAACGTTGCGGGCAAGATTTCGTCGTGCGTTATCAAAAACGGGCCGTAGTTTTGGTAATTTATTTCTCGGTGATCGGGAAATTGATGACGAGCTTCTGGAAGAGTTGGAAACCCTGCTGTTATTGGCTGATGTGGGTATCGAATCCACCGTTGAAATTATTCAGGATCTCGCCGACCGAGTGAAGCGGCGGGAGTTGGCAGACAGCCGAGCTTTATTTGAGGCCCTTCAAAATACCATGATTGCCAAGCTTAAGCCCTGTGAACAGCCACTGAGTGTCGATGGGCAGAAAGGCCCATTTGTATTGTTAGTGGTTGGCGTCAATGGTGTTGGTAAAACGACCACGATTGGGAAGCTTGCCAAGCGTTACCGGGATCAGGGAAAGTCGGTCATGCTGGCCGCTGGAGACACATTCCGGGCGGCAGCGGTTGAACAGCTGCAAGCTTGGGGCGAGCGTAATAATGTACCTGTGGTTGCACAGCATACGGGAGCCGACAGTGCCTCGGTCATTTATGACGCTATCGAATCTGCCAAGTCACGAAATGTAGATATTCTTATTGCCGATACCGCAGGACGGTTGCATACCAAAAGCAACCTCATGGAAGAATTGAAAAAAGTGAGGCGCGTGATGGCCAAATTGGACGACACCGCTCCCCATGAAGTGCTGTTGGTTCTGGATGCCGGTACGGGTCAAAATGCACTTGTTCAGATGAAAGAATTTAACGATACGGTCAACGTGACAGGCGTAGCGCTGACAAAGCTGGATGGTACAGCGAAGGGTGGCATCATCTTTTCCCTTTGCAAGCAGTTTGGTACCCCGGTTCGCTTTGTGGGCCTGGGTGAGGGTGCTGATGATCTCCAGCCCTTTGTGGCCAGCGAGTATGTTAATGCGCTGTTCGATCGAGGCTAGAAAGGATATCCACAGATCCGCATGATTCAATTTGATAAGGTGAGTAAGCGATACTCCACGGGCCAAGAGGCATTGAGCGGCCTCAGTCTAGAGCTGGGAGCCGGTGAAATGACCTTTCTCACCGGTCATTCCGGTGCGGGAAAAAGCACCTTACTCAAACTGATTATGTTGATGGAGCGCCCCACCCACGGCCAACTACTGGTCAACGGTAAGAATCTCAATCGTCTCCATAGTAGCCAAATACCTTATTACCGCCGCAATGTGGGTGTGGTGTTCCAGAACCACCAGTTACTGTTTGATCGCAGCGCATTTGATAACGTTGCTCTCCCATTGCTGGTTTCCGGGTATCAACCCCGTGAAGTCGGGCGGCGAGTGAGGGCGGCCTTGGATAAGGTGGGGTTGCTGGATAAGGAAAAACAAAACCCCATCGCACTTTCAGGTGGAGAGCAACAGCGCTTGGGGATTGCCAGAGCTGTGGTTCACAAGCCTCGGATCCTGCTGGCAGATGAGCCTACGGGAAACTTAGACCCTCAGTTGTCGGCAGAAATTATGGATTTGTTTCGACAGTTCTGTGAGTTGGGTGTCACGGTATTGATCGCGACCCACGATGTGGACTTGATCTCCCGTATGGGCTTGCGTCTTCTGCAGTTGGAGCAGGGCAGGCTAATACACGATGGGGTGCCGGAATATGCAGCGTAATCGCTTGCAGAAGTCCAAGCCTACTCGTAGGGAGTCTGCGAAAAAATCTTCCAGAGAGCCGCGCCGAGGTGCCTCTGATGGCAGAGCAAGGTTATTGGATAAGCTGAAAAGTTATTTCCAAAATCACGGTCAATTACTTCTCCGCACCTTTCAGCGTCTGGCAGCAGAACCAGTTCAGACCCTGATGACATCACTCGTGGTAGCTATAGCACTGGGGTTGCCGGCAGCACTCTATGTCGGCGTTGTAAATTTGCAGCAGCTGGGTAGCAGGGTGGAAACCACTGCACAGTTGACCGTATTTCTTAAGAAGGAAGCGACTGAGGTAGCGGTAGCTCAGCTTCGAGAAAGCCTGCTGTCGGAATCGGATATTACCGCGGTAGACTATATCTCACGACAGCAAGCCCTAGCTGATTTTCAGACACTTTCGGGGTTTGGTGATGTGCTGGCGATGCTGGATGAGAACCCATTACCGCCGGTGCTCATTGTGCAGCCTGTTGATCGGTTTCAAGGTGATCTGGTGGCCAGTGAGGCCCTGGTGACAAGACTGAAGGAATTGCCCCTGGTCGATGATGTACGACTGGATATGAAGTGGATACAGCGACTGCAGGGTATGCTAGAAGTGTGGGAGCGGTTGGCTTTTTCTCTCGGGGTCGCTTTAGCGTTGGGTGTTTTGCTTATTATTGGTAACACCATCCGACTGGCGATTGAGAGTCGACGGGATGAGATCGTCGTCGTAAAACTGGTGGGTGGTACTAATGCCTATGTACGGCGACCATTTCTCTATACCGGTATTTGGTATGGTGTCCTCGGGGGGCTGCTTGCATGGCTGTTGGTGGCGGTGGGTTTACAGTGGGTAGATGGCCCTGTAGAGCGCTTGGCTGGGCTATATCAGAGCATTTTTCAACTTCAGGGACTGGGGTTTTCCGGGTTGCTGGCACTTATATTCATCGGTGCTGTGTTGGGGCTGATAGGGGCTTGGCTGGCGGTTGCAAGACACCTTGGAAGTATCGAGCCAAAATAACACTTTTTTGATTTAAAACAACTGGTTGTGGAAACTTTTGGGGGGTATGGAAATCTAACGCTAAACTGGTAAAATGTGCCCCCTTGGATTATTGAGGTTGATATGACTAAAAATTTGCAAACTGTGGAGTGGATGGCACCGGGTGCAAACCTTGCCGCCTATATGCAGGGTGTTAATACTGTTGCAGTTTTATCCGCAGAGCAGGAACGTGCCCTCGCAGAAGATCTCTATTATCGAGAAGACCTTGATGCTGCTCGCCGCCTGGTACTTTCCCACCTCCGTTTTGTTGTCCATATTGCCCGCTCCTATAACGGCTATGGTCTGCCTCTTGGGGATTTGATTCAGGAAGGTAATGTTGGCCTGATGAAGGCGGTTAAACGCTTTAATCCAGAAAAAGGAGTTCGTCTGGTCTCCTTTGCTGTTCATTGGGTAAAGGCAGAAATTCATGAATATGTGTTGCGTAACTGGCGTATTGTCAAAGTGGCTACCACCAAGGCTCAGCGCAAATTGTTCTTCAATCTGCGTGGCGCAAAAAAGCGTTTAGCTTGGTTGACCGACAGTGAAGCTCAGGCAATTGCCGACGATCTCGGCGTTGAAGTCAAACATGTTCGTGAAATGGAGCAACGGTTGTCTGCTCGAGATGCTGCATTCGATGCGTCAACAGATGACGATGATGAGAGTGCTTATCAGGCACCTGCTTACTTTTTGGAAGATAAAAGTGCCGATCCGGCATTACAGCTGGAGCTGGCAGATAGTGAGCAAGACAACTCCATTCGTATGGCGAAAGCGCTGGAAGAATTGGATGAGCGCAGTCGTGACATTATTCACAGCCGCTGGTTGGGAGAGAGTAAATCTACACTCCATGACCTGGCCGATAAATATGGCATATCTGCTGAGCGTATCCGACAGCTCGAGCAGAATGCCATGAAAAAAGTACGGACGATCATGGAAGCCTGACGGGCAGGGTGAACGAATCAACAGCCTGAAAAGCCGCGAGTCCCGCGGCTTTTTTATGGACTCATTTATTGACCCACAATTTTTATTAAATGGTATCTCTCGGGAGCTCTGATGAAAGTACTGGCAGTGATAACAGCAATGTTAGGGTTTCTTGGAGTTGCCCTTGGTGCCTTTGGTGCTCATGGGTTGCGCGGCATTGTCGAGCCCGAGCTGTTGTCAGTTTGGCAAACAGCGGTGCAGTACCAGATGTTCCATACGTTGGTGCTGCTGTCTATTGTGCTAGCCGGTAGCCGTCATGCCGCTTCATTGCTGGTTATATCAGGTTGGTTACTAGTCGCGGGCACAGTACTTTTTTCGGGTAGCCTCTATGCACTGGTCATTACCGGCATCAAACCCCTTGGAATGGTAACCCCTTTTGGCGGAGTATTACTTTTGATTGGCTGGCTGGTGTTGTTATTTGCATTGATAAGAGTTGTGACTGCCCAGCAGGCAATCGGAGAATAATATTGGATATCAGGCCGGAGCATAAAAAGAAATCTATTCGAAGTTATGTGGTGCGTGCCGGCCGAATGACTGAGGCTCAGAAAGCGGCCTTTGGTAAATACTGGCCAGACTACGGGTTGAGCTTATACAACGGCAAAGTCGATATTGACACTACCTTTGGTCGCAGTAGTCCTCGAGTGATGGAAATCGGGTTTGGTATGGGCGGTTCGTTGCTGGAAATGCTACAGGCAGAACCGGAGAAGGATTTCATTGGCATCGAAGTGCATCCACCGGGGGTGGGCAGACTGATTAACGGTGCTGGCAAGCTGGAACTACCTAATTTGCGAGTGTATCTGGCCGATGCTACTGATGTGATGGAAGATTGCATAGAAGATACTAGTATTGACCGGCTACAGGTCTATTTCCCCGACCCCTGGCACAAGAAAAAGCACAATAAACGTCGT
Source organism: Porticoccus sp. (assembly GCA_011049795.1). The sequence continues at coordinate 1,242 of DRHD01000244.1, read as the reverse complement.
TTGATACAGCCTCAGTTTGTTCAAGACATTCGTTCCAAACTTAAACTGGATGGAGTATTCCACCTGGCAACTGATTGGGAGCCTTACGCTGAATATATGTTGGAAGTGATGGAGGCGGCTGAGGGCTATGAAAACCTTGCGGGGGTTGGACAGTATTCCCCCCGCCCCGACTATCGTCCGATCACCAAGTTTGAGCAGCGAGGCGAACGACTCGGGCATGGGGTTTGGGACTTGCTGTACAAGAGGATTGATTAGTGGAGCCCTCTTGTAAGTCATGAGTGAGATAGATAACCCTACCGTTAGTTGACTACCAGTAAGTCACAGTCCGTCTTGACCAGATATTTTCGGCAGTATTGCCCAGCAATTTTCCAGTAATACCCCTCCTTGCCACCGTGCCGATGACCAGAACATCTGCCCCAATAATATCTTCCAGATATTGTTCGCAATTATTGTTCTCAGGCACACCGCTCTGAATAGCCATAGGAATATCCCTACCACCTTAATATAATCAGACGCCTCCCTTAACCATAGAACATTTATAAACAACTAAGTTGATGCAAAACAAGGGGTTAATAATGAGTAAGCGAGTAGCAGTTATTCTTTCAGGGTGTGGTGTTTTTGATGGGTCGGAGATATACGAATCAGTGCTCACACTGTTGCAGTTGGATCAGGCGGGTGTCCAAGTGCAGTGTTTTGCACCAGATATTGAGCAGATGCATGTCATTAACCATGTCACAGGTGATGTGATGGAAGGTGAACGTCGAAACGTACTGGTGGAAGCCGCCCGGTTGGCACGCGGTAATATCAAAAATCTGGCCGATGCCAACGCTGAGGATTTTGATGCGGTGATTATACCGGGAGGCTTTGGTGCTGCGAAAAATCTCTGTGACTTTGCTGTGAAGGGCTCAGATCTCACTGTCGATGAGGGCTTGGTGCGCTTTGTTCAGGCCATGCACCAAGCAGATAAACCCGTAGGGCTTATGTGTATTGCTCCCGCCATGGTGGGTAAGCTCTTTGGTGAAGGTGTACATTTTACTATTGGTGATGACTTGGAGGCCGCCTCGGCAATTGAGGCAACCGGCGCAGTGCATGAGCGGTGTTCGGTGAATAACATCTGTATTGATGGTGCCAATAAAGTAGTGACTACGCCAGCCTATATGTTGGCAGGTAATATCAGTGAAGCGGCCAGCGGAATTAGCAAGCTGGTGGATGCCGTGCTAGAGGAGGCTTGATATAACAGTG
>DRHD01000243.1 GCA_011049795.1 Porticoccus sp. | reverse complement strand
AGATGTGTATAAGAGACAGCTGACATACTGGCAACGCTCGTTAATGTAACCGACAAATCGGGGGCTATTATTTACGGGCTGTCCAGGCACTATGTTCCCGTCTCCGGCTTCCCCCTGGAAGGGCTGGCATTTTACAGTAAGACAGATGACATGGATGAAGATGGTACAGCTGACCTGGTGGCGAGCAGTCACGAATCTTTATCCCAACCGGCATCCAATTATCCAGGTATCTACGATGATGATACTCAGAAGATACTTGGTGGTGCAGGGTCACAGGGGGGTGTAGCTGCCACCATAAAGTGGTCAATACCTCCAGGGCTGACCGTAACCGACATCTTTGTTCGTGGTGATTACAAGCGCCCGATCTCAACCCCACAGGGGTATAAGCGTTGGTCCATTGAGGGGTTTGATAAACAGTTCGGCAGCTTGCTAGTTTTTACCATCGGTGAATTTTCCAATGTGGGTTTTGGTGATAGTGTCAATATGCCTATCTTGCCTGGAACACAACAGTACCTATACTTCCACCTGTCGATGGACAGGAAGGAATCTAACGGCGCTTATGTCCGGTTTTCTGGCATTCAGGTAGACGGCACTGTTGAGGCAGACTGGGTGTCGACCCGCTATAGCGATGACAAAGGGGCCTCCTTTGAAGCAGCGCAGGGTGTTGGCCTGATGACGCTAGGTGAAGGTAGCTTCACCAGACGCAAGGGGCAAAGAGTATTAGCTGCAATGGATGAAAAAGTGAAGCGTGCGGCGTTTGCCGGACAGGGATACTTAGTCAATGCCGATCAAGGCTCAGCTATAGGGGCTGGACGATACGCTATGGCCATATTAAAATTCGGTAAGGGGGACGACTACCTGGTGGCACCAGATGGTGGTGCAGTAGGTTTGTACAAAGTAGTGAACGATGTGCTAACCAACATCACACCGAACGATGGCTTTAATGATGGCTTTGCGATTGGCCCTGGTAGCCTTGCGATGACCAGTGTCGACGATGACTACATCTGGTTCTTAGCTAGTTTTGGTGGTAGTTATAAACTAGCCTACACCACCGACCTGGGAAACACTTGGAACTTTAATACCGACCCAACCAGCAACTCGCTGTGGGTGGCGGCTGATCCACGCCGCATAGATACGGTATACGTGGCAGATGCCAGCAGCATCCTACGATCAGTGGATGGGGGTTTAAACCTAACAGTGTATGCGGCACCAAGCAGTGATGGTCAGGGGGTTTATCCAAGATGAGACTAGACGCTAGAACAGCCAGTAAGCTCGCAAGATTGCGTCGTGGGGTCAGGAACGTTAACCAGCAAGATTCTGAACAGGCCGTCTTGGGCGATGAGAACGGAAACATCAGCGCTAAAAGGCAGCCATACTTATACTACGCACGTTTCCTGGATGGCGAAAATGAGGATGGTTCTACTCAATACGGTAAAGCATTTACTGTACTGTCTGGTGCTGGGTACGGTGGGCCAGAAAAGGTTGGAACAGCTGTCTACATCGGATTAGCCTACGACGGTCAGCTGGGTGTACTCGGTACTGACCGGGAGGCGTTGTTGGAACTTGACAAAAACCCCCGTGCCGAGAACCCGAACTCTCCCTATAACAAGTTCGTCTACATGCGTAATGCCGATCTATTCCTGGCTAAACCTCTTGGCACCACAAGCGATACGGGAAAAAAGTTCGAGGTGCGTGTTGAGGCATCCCCTTACATCTCTGACGAAGGAGAGCATGTTGTATTCCCAGGCGGCAAGATCGATCTGGAAAGCTACATCCCAGCTGCGGATGGTGACGGCAACAACCAGCACCTCATCTGTGCAGTGTTCGTCAACGCCTCCAACGAACTTGAAGCTGTAGCCAGCACTGCTAAATTAATAGATGAGGTAATTACCTGGGAAGGTGACGTTGATGAAGCATTCAACGCACGCAGCGCACGAGCACTACCTGTTCGCTACTACCTCCTCTATACGGAAATAACGCTGCTTACCGAGGGCGATGACTTCGGTGATGGGCGTGATTGGATCGCAGCTCCCGAACGTAAGAACAACTACACCGGAACAGTTAAGCCGGAGGTTACTGACGACATAGATCTACGATACGAGATTGGTAGTCTTTGGATTGACATCGTGGGTGAACAGATTTACATGTGCCTGGACAACACCGATGGTGCAGCTGATTGGGAGACTATCGGCAACCTGTATGACGTGACTGCCGATCCGACTGGGTTTACAGATCCGGCCAACATTGTATCCACATATGACAGCACTGCCAGAACGATAACCCTAACAGGCACTGTCAAGGCGTATTTCAAAGGGGAAGTTGTTACTGAGTTGGTATCGGGCTGGGTGTCCAATCCACATGACAACACCCCCGGTCTTTGGTTCCTGATGTTTGATGATACAGGTATATCCTGGTCTGACACGGTATGGAAATTTTATGAAGGACATATCGCGTTCGTGTCCTTTGGTGCCACCCACAAGTGGGGCTTGCGGAATTGTCACGGGTTGATGGACTGGACAGCTCACAAACAATTTCACGAGGTGATCGGCACATATAAAACAGAGGGCGGAGACTTCTCTGGTTATACGCTTGACAGCACAACCGCTGCCGAACGAAGACCTCTAGTCTCATCGCCAACTATTTATGATGAAGACTTAATGTCTGCCCTGGATGCCCTCGCAGCTGAGAGCTACTCATGGCATTGGCTGACATCAACTGACACATCTAATTTTGCAATAGCCCAAACAGATATTGTATCGCTGTCCACCAACCGCCCCTATTGGAACGAGTTCACCGGTGGCGCATGGACACAGACATTGATGGCCAACAGCTCCTATATGGCGATTTGGTTAATCGCTATCCCGACCACCGATGATGCAGTGTCAAAAAATTATCGCTTCATCTGGCAACAAGGGCAAGTCAATAGTACGTCACTGGCAGTCATCCAGGCACTAGCCCCACCGAATGTCAGCTTAGGAGAGATCGCTGCATTGGCTCTGGAGTTTGTATTCATCGGCAAGGCGATATTGAAATACAGTGGTGCCAACTGGACACTTGAAGAGTTTAACAAACTTGAAGGCACACGCTTTTTACAAACGTTAAGCCCCGGTAGTGGACTGTCTACTGTATCGACTGATGCAACCTTGACCGGCAGTGGCACAGCCGGCGATCCTCTAGCGGTGGTTGATGATTATGTGGATATAGATGGCGACATAATGACAGGCCTTCTTGAAATCCAAGTCCCTACAGCCACCACAGAAGCTCTTATTCTTAAAACTACAGATGATGATGCTACTAAGAAGTTGCTTGCGGCGTTCAAAGCTGACGGAACTACTTATTTAATATCCTTAACAGCAGGGGGAAGGCTTGGCATTGGAACAGGTAATCCAAATGCTCCGTTAGAAGTTAAGGGTCTTTACCCCGGAACTGTTGGTGGTTTTCCGAGTGGTCTGCTGCATGTGATAACGGCCGACAATTCTGAATTTGCTAATTCAGTGATTACAGGCCATAACTTTTATACTGGCAACACACAACTTTGGTATCTTGGTTCAACATCAAACAGCAACAATGATATTGCACTTATTAACAGGCAAGATGGTAGTTTATCTTTATGGACTGATAATATTCTCAGATTGATGATAGATAATTTGGGCAATATATTAGTTTATAACAACCTGGAAATACAGGGAACGCTTGAGTTGGCATCCGGCACGACGGTTAATGAAATTGACACGGCTATGGATGCGTCACCTACTGATGACCAATTATTGACTGCGCAGGCTATATCCGAAGCCATCCTTGCTGGTGGAGGCGGTGTCACCGGAACAGTGCTGTTGCCATTCAATGCCCGGTTAACTCTGGAAACCGGCGTTGCTGTTTCTACTACATCTCAACCCAACAAGCAAGAAATATTTTTGACACCGTGCAAGGGAAATAGACTCGCATTGTACAATGGCACTACCTGGGATACGCATGAATTAGGTAGTGATATTAGTGTAAAATTGACAGATGTTCAAGATGGTGATACTCACAATGGTACGGCCATTATTGATAACATGACTAATACCTCGCAATTAATTGAGGGGATGCTTGTAACGGGTACGGGTGTAGGTTTATTTGCCCAGATTTCGTCTATTGATAGTGCTACTCAGATAACGGTTGACCAAAACAGCACTGCTGACGGCACGGTTGCTATTTTATCAAAGGTGGTCAAGGGGACAGTCGTAGATATTTTTGTTGTGGACGATGGTGGTCTTGCTTTGCGTATGGTTGCCTGGGCATCTTCGACAGCACGCGCTACAGCGATTGTACAGGTTGACGGTATTGATGTATTAACAGGCTCAACAGGTTGGCGACTTGCTGGGAGTATTCTTGTGTCAACATCGACCAATGGTGTTACCTTTGATTCCGGAGTATACACTACGACCTTTCCAGCGCGAAATGTTTCAAATCGTTATAATCGTGTTCTTCGTTTTTTCTCAATAATAGATACTACGGATAGTTGGGTTTATGCTGTTGCGACGTTGCGTCCCTGGAATAATGATGTTAATAATAAAGTAGAGTTTTGTAATTGCGTTGATGATGATCCGGTATATTGTAATTTCATTTTCGGGGCGGGCGCAAACTTTTTGGCAGGTGCAATTGATGTAGATGGCACAACCGCCAAAGATAATTATATTGGGGGATTTACGGGTTACGGCACAACCGGGGCAATACTATCTCGACATGTTGGGATAGGAAGGCACAAATTGACTTTGCTAGAATATGCGGGTGCGGCCATTACCGTTTATGGAGATGCGAACCTGCCAAATACGGTACAATGTGGTGCAACAGGTTGGATATGGGGGTAGTTATGGTAGACAAAGCAATGCAGTTATACAATCTGTTAATTGAACAAAATATACCAGTAGTAGGTGCCTGTCCTGATGTAAGGAAAACGGGCATACCGCGTGTAGACTACGCGCCGGAAGCAACGGCAGAACAAAAAATAATCGGTGATGCCATAGGTGAGCAATTTCAAAAAGCAATCATCGTGGCTAATGGCAATATTGTTACCGTTACAGTTGACGAGCAGGACACACATGTTGTGTTTTCTGCTTGGCTTAGTCCCGTTGGGCCATTTGATGAATTGGGTAAATTGCAGGAGCGCAAAACCATAGCGACTGTCAATGGTGTTGCCAGCTATGAGTTTGATTTAACACCCGGTTTGTACCATGTTCGTGCTTATGGTATACTGACATTCATGAGCGGTTTTATGGAGGTTCAAATTGGCTGATTATATCAATCCCGCACAGCGAGCAGCGCGTGATGCCCGGCAAGCGCCATTGTCTGGCAAGACACAACAGCAAGCACGCGACTGGATCAACGACAACGTGACCGACCTGACAACAGCCAAAGAGAAAATGGCAGACATAGCCGCAATGATGGTCATCTTACAAAAACAGATTGATTATCTTCGAGGTAAATAATGAAAGGTGTCACAATGTTACTGTTCCAGGACGTTATGGATGACGCATCTGACGTGCTCGAAACGTTAGTCGACGACAAAACACTACCCCAACTCATACTAATAGCATTTGTGTTCGTGGCTTTGTCAGTTATGTTTTGGTCTGCCACCCAGTTGGTAAAAGCCCTAAAGTCAGACAACGACGATGACGACGGTGACGACGATCACCACGACACCATCCAAGATGAAACCTACCGCGTGTTTGGTACTGTCATGTCCAACATGAGCGGTACCATCGTAGACGGCATGAGAGAGCTTATTGCTGAGCTAAAAGAGATGCAGTCCAGCACAATAGCAGAACATAGGTCTATGATTGATACCATCATCAGTCTCGGTAAAACTCATGCTGATGAAAAAAACTCTATTGAGAAAGAAATTCAAATACTGGCAAAAGAAGCTAAGGACAGCCATAGGGATATTGCTCAGGCTGTTACGGAACTTGGAACGAACCTACGAAAGGAATCATCATGATTAACCTCTGGCATTGGCTCTTTGCCAAACCACAGACACGTATTGATCGACCATACGGATTCCGAGGAACCGCCGACGTGGTGTCTTACAACCCGTCACTATCCGGCCCCTACACAACAAACAACGCACTATCAATTATCCAGGCAGTGCCCGATGGTTGGCAGATACATAACAACCTAGTCACCGCCGATGGCGTGTCAGATAAATACAGCGACTATGCTCGTATCACAACGAACGGTTTTGGACTAACCATCCAACCACACAATGAGGTTCGAGGCATCAACGGCAAATGGGGATACTCGCAAGATGTAGAGTTATCGCTGGGTTGCTACCTGTTGAAAGTCACCGGATACAACTGGGTTAATAATCCACCAGACCCCCACAACTTTGTCATCTCTGGTTATGTCAACAACGCCCTTATCAGCCAGCAAAGGATACCGCCGCAGAGCGGGTTTGAATTGATCTATCCATTTAAGGCAGATGTCCCGTCCATTTACACAATCAAATGGATGATCGAAGCACTCTGGGCGACGGCAGGACACAACAGCAAGATTGATATTCTGGGCGCTGGGGTGCTGAAAGTCGACGATGGATATTGCGCTGACATATCATAGGGGAAGTGAACTTGTAAAAACCGAGGTTTAAGGTATACTAGAGTCTATCAAATGAAACATCGAATCCGATAACAAAAAAAAAGGAGCTAAAAAAATGGATCAGGTAATTGAATGGCTGGAAACGTATGACTATTTATTGCTATTGGTCAGCGCCTTCCTACTCGTGTGGCTCGTGTGGATACCTCGCATCGTAGCGCCTCTGCTGTCAAAGCAGTACGCTAACCTGCACCCGGCAGTGAAATCGATTCTCACCCTACTGCTTCCGACAATAGAAGGCGCGATGATGAAGTCCTGGGATACAGCGTATAATGGCATCCTCAAAGATCTGTACGAAAGCACCGATACCCCAATCGATGATGAAGTGCTTGCCATAATTAATGAGAGAATCCAGGAGCTGTTGGGAGAAGAGGTTATTGCACAAGTGGTCAAGGGGGAACTAGATAAACGCCCTAGACCCGAAAGCACCCCTGAAGACATCCCACCACCATACCGATCCGTTGGTTAGTGATAAAGGTATTGTACCAATGAGGGGCGCATTGATTTTGCGCCCCTTTTATGGTGTATTTCGAGGCAGTTTCTTAGTGTCTTACTTGTCCGACTTACGTGCTCCAAGTAACACTTCGTGCAGTTGAGGGCCTATCAAGGACATTCTAGGCGTGCTTTTGGTGTTAGTTATCGAAGATGTCCTCGATAACGAAGACATCTTATATTATCGAGGACAAGAGCCGTCAGCTACGTTGCGATCGCTTTGTACAGGCAGAGGAACAAAACAGCGCATCGGCTCGCTTATCTGAAATATCAACTCCGCATTCCACGCATACCCGCACTGGTTGGAGAGACACCACGTCTTCTGCCGGAAGGTCTTCATCAGAATCATCTGCCCACCAGCTATCCTGTCCCATCTCAGCAGACACCAATCGTCGCCAGCCAGAAGGCGGTAGCGAGGCTAAATAGGCCATGCGCTCAGTCTTGCCCCGGCCCACGTTGTTCGTGTCTAAGAGCTTATCTCTAAGCGTCGTGGCATACGTCTGTAAATAATCACGGGAGCGTTCCGGGAAGGCGGTTAAATCATCGTACTCTTTTTTAGCAACTTCAAAAGCAACCAATGAATCGTGCCGGTTGCTGATAGCCTCTAAGACCTGGACCTTACCGACAAAACCTAATGACAACACCAGCAAAGGTGGGACGAAAGCAACGACGTATGCAAAGGGATCGTTGGGATTGCCATCTTGCCAGTTGCCAATCAGAGCGACTGCGGTTGCCCCCGCCAAACCGAGGTACAGGACGGTCCTTGATACTCGATCATGCACCATAGGCAGTACCAACAAAATAACCAGAGCTGTAACCTCAGAGATAAGGACCAGCGCGATACCAACTAATTTGATCGACCAGGGATTGTCAATGGAAGTGGCGATAGTTGTCTGCCCAATATTGTTGATGTGAGTGGCGCTGATAATAAACCCCGCCAGAACAGCGATCGTCAAAAGAACAGTTATTAATTTAGTCAACCAGGCCGGGTACTTACTCGTACTGCCGCCCGTAAAATCGCTGTGGCACGGTTGCTTCCCAAACCGCAACCTGATAACCCGCCGTGCCTCTTCTGCGGCTTCCTCTCTCGCAGCTAATGTTAAACCTTTTATTTGCATCGTCGTTTGTCCTTGTTGAAATTCCGTATAGGGTGTGCTATTCTTATTTCGCCGTTTATCTCTACGCGGACAACACTTGTACAGTGAGTGCTGTCCGCGATTTTATTTGCGTCAGGGCTGTACGCTGTTAAAATAGTCCTGGACTAACCGCTCTATAATCCCTATAGCAGATCTGGTATAGCGAGTGGCCAACCAACCGGTGCCACTCTCGTAGTGCTTTCCGAAGCGGCACGTCTGGCACATCGGTACAATGTTACCAGGGACGGTGCCTGGATGCTTATCCATCTGTGTGTGCAACGACACCCAATGGGTTGGATGCAGGTGCTTTGGTGTGTCACGCTCTCCGCACACCGCACAGCAATTGGAGAAAAATAACAGACACCCGGCCCAATTGGCCACAGTATACTCAAAAGGATGGGGGATTGTGCAGCTACTTTTCAGGTAGGCTGCCTTGTTGTGGAAGCGCATTAGTTCGGCAACTTTTTCCGCGTAATCGCAGTTGCGCCTCGTTGGGAACCACTCAAGACTGGTCTTTGACGGTTGTATTATCGAACGTCTAATTTTCCTGGCCATCACCAGCCCCCCTGAAATGTCCTTGAGCAGCATCACACATTGCAACCAACGCAGTTAGTCTCCTTTTCTCTTCTCCTAAAACGCCGATAGCATTTTTGTATATGCCGGAAATAGTCACCGCATCTTCTGCTCCGAGGTTCTCTATCTCCGTGTCCTCTACATAACCCGCCGCGTAGAGAAGATCGGCAAAGAACTCATCAAACCCAACGGGGTTAAGCTCGGTGTTGGCTACGTACGCTTGCTTCTCGTCACTCATCATACTGCTCCTTTTTATTGTCTGGGTATGGAAAATCCATAGATACAGCTGCATTTTGCTTTGCTTTATCCCCACGACGATCATAGTTGCTTGTTGTCGTCGGGCTTGAGTGTCCCATGAACTTTTGGACGGTTGCCAGGTCGATCCCGTTATCCAACATGTCTCCGGCCATAGTGCGACGCATATCATGAGGGGTGATGTTATCAACACCTGCCTCAGCAGCCCGTCGCAAAAGGATGCTGTACACTGTCTGTGGAGTGATCCGGGCTTCACTGCCGTTGCTGCGAGTGTGCAGGATTATCCCGTTCGGACTGGAAGGCAAAAACATTGCACCGGCTTCATCCCCCCGGAAAACAACCCAACGGTCAAGAGCTTGTTTGGCCGTTCCCGCTATAAACACATCACGCTCTTTGTTACCCTTGCCCAAAACCCGGATGCGACCATCACCTTCATCACAATTACCGACGTAATTCTCGAAATCCAGACCCGAAATTTCTGCTCTTCGGAGGCCAGCCGCATAAAGTACCGCCATGATCGCGGCATCCCGTGCACCAACACCAGGACGTTCGTCTCTCAAGCAGGCATCGACGATTGCTTTTATCTCATCAAAGGAGACGCTTCTGCCTGCCGGTACTGTGTCACCTTTGACGTTACGAATGTCAACTGCTCGCTGATACTGCTCGGCTGTTATCTCCCCTAAACGCCAGCTCTCTTTCAGAACACCTCTGAGAGCCGCCAGGACACGGTTTATGCTGCTTGCTTTCAGCCCGGTTTGAAGCAGTTGCGCTCTAACTGCCTGCGTGTGCTCGTAGTGCAACTGACTCCAGCCAAGTTGGAATAGAGTAAGGTCATCGATCTCGCTTGGATCGCAGGACAGGAGTATGCTGGCAACGGTCTTCAGACCGTGCTTCATAACTCGACGACTTTCTGCGGAAGCCAGAGACATAATGTAAACACGTCCGGGATTAATTACCGCAGGCGTATCTGATACTATCTGAATTGACGGATTATCCACTGTCCTTCTCCTCTATAGGCTCTAACTCATAGGTGAAATTTTCCTGGCAGTCTTCACAGGTCAAAAACCACACTTCATAATCCTCTGCCTCATTAAGATCGGGTGTGTCAAAACTCGCCCACACCGAATTTTCATCAAGCCCCTGCCCACAAGAGGGACAGTGATAAACCAGCTCTTCATACTTCTTCATATACCCGCCGACTGCTGACCGGCAACGAGAAGACCCTTTGTCGCCAACTCGATAGCCCGATCACTAAATTGATTTCCGCTGTCCACTCTGGACCAGGCAAAAGTAACCGCATGTCTCCTGGCCGCCCCTCTCAAGTCACACCATAATCCGAAGTTCTTCCGCTCCCCCCATCTCTCAAACCAGTAGTTAATACCATCGGCGACATATTCGCTGCTACTGTACACTATAACAGCACTATTGCGGGGGAGGTAGTCAAGTGCCTTTATAACGGCAGTCAAACCCATGCGATTGGTTGTTGTTTTGCACTCCCACCCAGCCAACTCAATAGCCCGATCACTGTACTTATCGGGAGAAATAATTACAGCCCCATACCCACCCGGACCAGGGAGACACTTGTCATCTATTCCACTCGGCCCGGGAGTGGGAGAGCACCTACCATCTGTATAGATGTCGTAAATCTCCGACGGGCCGGCTATAACTACCGGTTCGAGCGGATAATGTGCCTCGGCCACTGGCGGCCCGAAATCCCAACACTGGGAGTCTTGTATTTCTGATATCTCCTCTTCAGAAATACGACCAAAAACCAAATCTCTACTCATCTTAACCACCTTATTACCTTTCTTACTATAGGTACTCTATGGTAAACTTTGGTCGTTTCCAAACACCCCCGTATAGAGAGGTAGACTTAATTACAATTGCCCGGCCTGGAGCACACACCATCGGTTCACTGATGAAGAAAGACATTGCCGGGTGAGCGCCTATGAGGTGATCGGTCAACCCGCCAAGTGACGTTCCATCGTAAACCCACCACAAACCCTTGCGGCGGCGTTTCAGGAGAAACCCCCTCTTGCGTAATTTCCTTGCCGCCTGGACAGCTTCACCTACATTTACAATCAACTGATACCTCATCATCGAAACCTTTCTTGTTAATCCACACGGCGAGTTCTTTTTGGTATCCAGCCTCAGCAGAATCTGGGCACTCAAACGGAAATACTGCGATGGGGGTTTGATGACCATTTATAACAAACAACCGAACCTCAGCTGATGAATCCTGAATGAAACCATAGGATACCCGCTCTCCATCATCGCCCCATATTTCGGCGACAACTAAATGCCCGTTAAATTTATCACGATTCTTGCTTTTCATTTTCGTCATTTGCACCTGTTTACCCCTCTTTTTTACCCTTAGTTTTGTAAACATTCATTTACATATGTCTATTTTACCATTGTTTAAGGGCTGGTGTCAAGCGCTTATTATAGGGGAAACGGGGCTACCCCCAGCTCACCAACCCCAACGATAATCCCATTCAACATTAATAAGGGACAATCCATAATATACGGGATTCCAACGTTCTTTACAGTCTTGACATTTTCCAGGACATCTCCGAATTCGGTCGTCACAAACAAATCGCCTGTGACACATCTGATGTGGCAAACGCCATCTTGGACCATCCCCAGCCTTGCGGCTATATATGGCAACACCATAATGTACTCTCCTTTAATTGGCCCTCGGATCTGGTTTAACCACACCCTCACGGTAATAAAATTTCGACCTCCAGCAAGGGCACTTCACTTTGCTTGCCACCTGTTGGGACAAACTACTCCCGGTCTTTCCGCCAAATAAACCACACCTCAAAGATACCCCGCTCTGGCCTGGTACAAAATGACGACAGCAATCACAAGACTGGTTGGGACTTAGTTGCTTTCCCGCAATTTTAATCTTGACCTTAGTGGACATAATATCAGCCTCCATAGCGAATATTTACATAACCTTATTTTACTGCTTATAAGGGGGAAGTCAAGGGTCAAGGGTCGACACCGTGAGCCTCTCTGTTATAATAGGGAAGAGGATACTTTCTGGGATCAATCACATCCCCAATAATTAAGACCAGCCAAATCCTTAACACTTCTTTACCCATCCCTTACTCACCATAGTACACATACTATGCTATACTTTAGATAGTTAGGAACGCAAACACATAGGAGACAATGACGATGACGAACCAAACTTTCGCGGAAAAAATGGAACAGGCAAAAGCAGACCGTAAACGCAATATCAAGTTGAATATCAAATCAACGCCCGCCAGCAAAGTTCATACTAGATGCCAGAAATCACAGTATGTGCAACCTAAAGATACGTTCAATAGAAGCCTGGAAGCAACCTGGACATTGTTTTTTGGTGACGGCGAACAGCCAACTGACGACGTAAGTCTGGAAAGCGCAATTGCAGCCAACAATATGCGGAAATCACACACTGAATATTATAGTGATGTTGACCAGGAGACTGGCGAAGAAATAAAAGAACCGGTAACAGTCTGGAGTGATACCGGTGAGCCAGTTAATTCTACGCCTGAGCCACATCATATGATAAGTATAGATGAAGCCGAAGCACTAATTAATGCCACGGGAATGCAACTAGTCAAACGTGGAAAGAATTATGCAATAGTCAACGAATACAATACACCGATAGTCACAGCATTCACCAAATTTGGACGCTTTGGCAGCAATGCTCGTGAAGATCAACAATTTGATGGCACTGTTTTACATCCAATAGTAGTTCGCTATAATTCGTAGCCCACACACCACCAACACCAAGCCCGGCACGAGCAGCAACGCCGGGCATCAGCCAGTAAAAGCCATCGCCACTTCGGAGCGGGGCTGAGGAGTATACCATGCCACCCAAAAACACCAAAGTAGTCGCGGCCTATCTATCGCCAACAAACAAGCGCGAACTTGAGCGCATCAAGGCGGAGAACTACATCGACAACACATCCCACTTGATCGAGCGTTTATTGGGCAAATGGGTCGTCAGCAGGGGCGGCACCTGGACAAAACAAACACCACGCGGAAAATACGACCGCCAACCGGATAACGAATAGGATATATTCATGTCACTGTGGCATAAAATACCCAACAAGCGCAAACTAGAACTAGCCGAGATGTACAGGCGTGGAGACGACCTAACGCCATATGAGACGGAATGTGGCATGAAAGCTTATCTCATCACTAGGGAAGTAAAGTTTCTAGTATACTACCAAGACATGTTCGCAGCATCAGGGACGGACGATCCCAGATTTAACTCCAGACACCTCTTCCCAACCCCGCCAAATGCAAAAATATATGACGACCAGTTAGAGATCGACTCCGATGATGTCATTGTCATCGGCGATATTGAAATACCAGATCATTCCAGAAATTATCTACTCCACGTTTTATATTTGGCGATGGCACAGAACATTAAGACGCTGGTGATCGCCGGTGATTTCATAGCCACTGATATGTCAGCCCTCAGTAGTTGGACTACCACCTGGAGGACAGGCGACCTCAACTACGAACAAGTCATACAGGTAATGAATGGCATCCTGGCGACCCTCGCTCAATGGTTTGACAACATCTATATCATTTCCGGCAATCACGACGACAGAATCGCCAGAGCAACCGATGGCCACCTCCACCTGGGTATGTTTTTAAGAAGCAGTACGGTCGTATATTCAAGATACGCACACCTGTGGATCAATACGAGCAGAGGTGATGTGAAGATTAGCCACCCTAAAAACTTCTCAGGGAACCCAATAGTCTTAGGGCAGAAACTCTACAACGTCGAACCCAGGAAAGCGCATCATATTGTAGCCCACTGCCACCGGCAGCAAGCAGGCTGGAGTCCGGATGGAAGGTACGAGATACATGGACTGGGAATGGGTCGTGATGTCAAACGCACTAAATATCGATCCCAATCAGTCACGGCGCATAATGAATGGGACTTATCGTTCCACATGATTCTCAATGCCTACCACTACCCAATGGGAATAAAATCAGTTGATTGGGACCTCTGGTTGGGTCCCTTTAAGACCAGCCTCGATAAGGGAATCGCAAGGGAACCTATTTGTGAGAATGAGAGATAGATGAGTATTAGGTGAGACATAAATGACATTTCTAGGTATATCGTTAATCTCATTTACGCTATGAAGGGGACTATATTGGGGATGTTGTTGTCTAGCTGGGTATGATATACTACTCAGGTAAACGAAGCAAAAAGCCCGGCTATAAACCGGGCTTGAAAGTGACAATTTTGTTTCTTTCTACCAACTGCGAGGAGTGTACCAGATGAACGATGAAATGCAAGGCCGTATTTGCCCAAAGTGCGACAAAGGCATCCAAACGTATTTCAACTCTTTGGAAACTGAGTATGGACTTGAGACTGGCAAGGGTTGTATCATAGGACTTCAATCCCCACATTGCCAAAACCAGTCCGAAAGAAGGGTGAGCACCAATGGATAGCAACACACGTTTCTTAATATCAACCTTTCCTTCGATCACTTCTGGCCGGAATATCAGCCAATTGAAAACCGCTCTCCCCGTAACGACTGAGATGACGATCAAGGAGATCGTTGACCTTCAATGCCTTAACGCCACACCCGTAGCCGCAATGACTTTCGATCAAAGCCTGCCGCTGCGGAAAGACCGGCGTGGAAAAGACGGGAGGATCATCGCAGGGGAGAGAACCTGGAAGGCCTCCCGTTTTGCAGAATCCGCTGAGTTGCTGTTTGTTGATCTGGACAAAAGTGAAGAATTGGTTGGAAAGTCGGTAAATGAAATAGTTGCCCAGATCGAACAAGGGTCTGAGTTGCGTGTGGCAGCTATGTACCCCAGTTCCGGCTACACCCCCGCAGCTCCCCGATATCACGTCATCTTCATCGCCTCCCGCCCAATGAACTCAGGAACACACACAAAAAACAAAGGCCCTGAGGAATTTAAGGCTGTTGCGGAGCATGTCGCCAGGGAATTGGCCAAAATAGGTTTAACTGCCGACCCCAGCATGGGGAATCCTTCCCAGGCGTGCGCTGGAACAATGTTTCGCCACCCTGAGATGCTAGGGCACAACCCGTTTGATGACGGGTTGGTTTATATTGGAGAAAATAAGGAGCCAGTAGGATTCCTCCCCCCTCGTCCTTTATCGATTGACGTTGGTACAGTGTGGTTTCTCTTCAACAAAGCCCGAATTGAAATAGAGCTGGCAGGCCTAAAGAAAAAAGAAGCTCGCCGGGCGAAAAGGTCAGAGTTAGCACAGGCAGCTGAATCTCTGGGCGTTGAGAATTATTTCGATTATGGAGCAGAAAACAAATGGGGGGTACCAGAGCTTCTGGTAGAAAAAGTTGAAGAGACGTTCTACGACCTCATCGGCGTTGGCCCCGGCGAGTACCATCAATGCCCGTTCGAGGACCACTCAGATGACAGGCCAACCGCCATTTACTTTGAGGAATCCGGGACAGAGTTCTGTCACAAGTGTCGTGGCAACGGTAAAGGTAGAGGCGGCAACTACTACACAAGGTCAATTGCCAAGCTCGTTGGCATCGATTATCAGTTGGAACTCACCAAGTATTACACCGTCAAGAACCTATATGAAAGTGAGATTAAATCGGCGGCCACGAAAGCGGTACAAAATGCCACGATCGCCTACCTCGAAGATGAGAGTGAGGAAGCAGAAGCAAAGCTGCACGCGGCCAGAGCAACCCTCAACAAGATAGCGCCTGAGTTAGATCCGAATGCCTGGATGTCCGGGCTTGACAAGATGCCAAACCACTTCACACCAGACATCGAAGTCGAAGAGGAGTGGGTCAGTGCGTTTCTTTGTAAGGTTGGCCTTGATAAAGATATGGCTTACTGCTCGGCATTAGGTTCTGGCAAGACCTGGGCGATGATCCAGAGGGCAAATGACATAGCTGCTGCGGAGAACATTGACGACCCCAGGAAACTCAAAATCTTCTATATCACAGTGCTAAACGTCCTTACCGATGGTAACATTAAGAAGTTTGGGAAGTGGGGTATGGAACGTCTCACGTGGTTAAACAGGGAGGGATTTAACGGTTCTGGCGCGTCAACAGTGGCCGGTATCACCAAGCTCCCCCCCTACTATAAAGCAGATATTTTAATAATCGATGAAGCATTGAGT
>DRHD01000242.1 GCA_011049795.1 Porticoccus sp. | reverse complement strand
TCCCAAGAGGGAGGTTGTACGAAGAGGGAATGACCTTAACTGCCAACGCCTCGGTGATGCCATGCTAAGGGGTACTGCTTTGGGTATAGCTAACATCTCTCGTGGACACCTGAAGAATTATTATGATCTCTATATTAAAGGAAATGAAAGAGTTGCTGGACGTGATGTGACCATTATTCATGTTGTACCTAAAGATAACTTTCGTTATGGGTATGTATTGGGTATTGATAAAGAAACGGGGCTCTTACTTCAATCCATGTTGATTGGTACCAACATGCGGGTATTAGAACGATTCCAGTTTGTGGATATCTCGATTGGTATCCTGATTGATGATATGGCGCTGGAGCCGACTGATACAGAACATCATATGGCCTCTTTAAATGCGTCCCCGTGTCTAGATGATATGACACACTCTTCGGCATCAACCGTTCGCCAGTGGCAAGCTTCATGGTTGCCATCGGGTTTTGCCATAGCGGGCTCTCATCGGTCTACCGAAACAGGCCGGGAAACACTGGTCTTCACCGATGGCCTTACCGTATTTTCCATATTTATTGATTCAGGCGAAGCGGCTAATTTGCCAATAATACAAGCCCAGCGTGGCGCAACGGTTGCTTTCCTCGTTCGCATGGATATTGAGAGCATTAACTATGCTATCTGTGTTGTTGGTGAAATCCCAATTAAAACAGCCAGGAAAGTGGCTGAGTCTATGACTCGATTACAGTAGTCCTTGCTTAGTATTCACGAAGTGTCATTAGGGGAGGGGCAGGGAGTATGTTTATATACTCTATCCTAACCCCCAGTGTTAAAGACCGATTAGAATTGTTGCATTAGTTTGAATTAAGAGAATATTATCAGTGATAGAAGAAACAGGTCGTGTGGTCGCTATTGAAGAGGATAGTGTATGGGTTGAAACCATACAGCAGTCTGTGTGCCAGAGCTGTGTCGCGGAGAAGGGCTGCGGTCAAAGTTTGATCGCTAAAATGACGGGTAAAACCACAGCGATTAGAGTATTGCCTGGCCTATGTGATCTTAGCCATATTGGGAGGGATGACCGAGTTGTCATCGGTATTCCGGAGCATGTGGTGGTCAGCGGTACTCTGCTGGTCTATTTGCTGCCGTTACTGACTATGATTTCAGGCGCCCTATTGTCTGACTCTCTGGCAACGACTAGCCAAGCAAGCGATATCTATACGGCGTTAGGGGGGCTGCTTGGGCTGGTTGCAGGAGGCCTCATTGTTAGAGGGCATTCGTATCTCAATCGAAACAATCGTGACGTGCACCCTATGCTTCTAGAGCAGCTTTCTTCATAAAACACCCAGTGAACAACCAAGTCTAACCTTTCTCAATTTTAACTGTCTGATACAGCTACTCGTCAAACATTATTGGGAGAGCTTTGTGCATAAACAGTCTATGGCATTTATTCTGTTGACCAGCTTGTTTTGGGGTGAGGTCGCTTATGGTCATGGCTTACCCAGTTTTACTGAGTTGATTGAGGCAGCTTCACCTGCAGTGGTAAAAATAGAGGCTGTTCAAGCTGAGCAGATTCAAAGTGTTCCTCAGCTGCGTCCTAATGATATCCCCAAAATTTTTCAAGATTTATTTGAGCGCCGGCGTGGGCAGCCAAAAGATGGACGCTCTATGGGATCTGGTTTTCTTATTTCTCCTGATGGATATATCCTCACCAATCACCATGTTGTTGAGGATGCAGATGAAATCACTGTTCGATTATTAGATCGCAGTGAGTTTGATGCAAAGATCATTGGTTTTGATCAACGCTCTGATCTCGCATTGCTTAAAATTGATTCGGATGACTTGCCAGCACTGAGATTTGCAAAACCAGATAAGCTTAAAGTGGGTGAGTGGGTGTTAGCCATTGGGTCCCCATTTGATCTAGATTACTCCGCGAGCGCGGGAATTATTAGCGCTATTGGTCGGAGTATCCCCACTGATAAGGGTGATAATTACGTTCCATTTATTCAGAGTGATGTTGCCATTAATCCGGGTAACTCTGGTGGGCCGCTCCTCAATCTAGATGGAGAGGTCGTTGGGATTAATTCACAGATATTTACCCGGTCAGGTGGTTCCGTTGGGGTCTCATTTTCGATTCCTGTGAGTGTCGCTATAGAAGTGGTTGACCAATTAAAGTTGAAAGGGCATGTGGATAGGGGCTGGCTTGGTGTTTATATACAGGATGTGGATAAAGATTTGGCTAGGTCACTGGGGCTAACCAGCCCACGTGGGGCATTGATTGCTCAAGTTGAACTTGATAGTCCTGCTGCCAAAGCTGGTATCTTAGCCGGGGATGTCATTGTCAGGCTTGATGGCCAGAATATTATTGAATCAAGCGACCTCCCTCATGTGGTTGGCCTTATTACTCCGGGTAAAAAGGTACCGGCTGAGCTTGTTCGTGAGGGGAAAACGAAGGTTCTGGATATTATTATCGGCGCACTGCCTGGTGCTGATTCAGCTGTTAAGACCATTGACCACCCAGATAAACTTGGCCTGATTATTACCGCTGTAGAGGATGATGTAGTGAGTCGATGGCGGAGGGGGGTCATGGTCATATTGGTTGTCCCCGACTCTCCGGCCCATCATGCAGGGCTTCGCTCAGGTGATGTTATTGTGCGGTTGGGTTACAGCAGTATTGATAGTCCCGATCAGTATTATGATGGATTAGGGAAATTACCTAAGAGTGAGCCTGTAACTATCCGGTTTATCCGTCAAGGTCGATCGATTCTTAGCAGTATACAAACTGAAGGCTGACCGATTTGATTGCCGGTTATAGGTTGTGGTTTAGCTCGATAGTGAATCGTTTCATATGGAAGGCAATTCGTGGCTTCAATGTGCCAAATAGGCTAGACTGCACGCCCAAAATCAACCCACATGCCATTACTGGCAGCTAACCTAAATTGAAGTGCTGTGTCTGATCTAAGTCATATCCGAAACTTTTCCATTATTGCTCACATCGACCATGGAAAATCTACTATAGCTGATCGTTTTATCCAAGTATGCGGAGGCCTCTCCGAACGCGAAATGGCTGAGCAGGTTCTCGATTCCATGGATATTGAACGGGAGCGAGGGATCACTATTAAAGCTCAGAGTGTGACGCTCGATTTTACAGCCAAAGATGGTCAGACCTACCAGTTAAATTTTATTGATACCCCTGGGCATGTGGATTTTTCCTACGAAGTATCTCGCTCCCTCGCTGCTTGTGAGGGGGCTCTTTTGGTTGTTGATGCAGGACAAGGAGTTGAAGCTCAGTCTGTTGCAAATTGCTATACCGCAATTACCCAAGGACTTGAAGTTCTGCCGGTACTGAACAAGATGGACCTCCCTCAAGCGGAGCCAGAGCGAGTTATAGAGGAAATTGAGGATATTATCGGTATTGATGCTGTAGACGCTGTTCGGTGCAGTGCCAAAACAGGTGCTGGTATCGACGATATTCTGGAACAGCTAGTCGTTAAAATTCCTCCACCAACGGGAGATGTAGACGCCCCGTTACAGGCGTTGATTATTGACTCCTGGTTTGATAATTATCTAGGTGTGGTTTCTCTGGTACGTGTTGCCGAGGGAACGATCAAGTCTAAGGACAAGATTATTACCAAATCTATTGGTAAAGCCCAAATTGTTGACAGTGTGGGCGTCTTTACGCCAAAACGAAAGATCACGGGTGTGCTTAGGGCTGGTGAGGTAGGCTTTGTTGTGGCCGGTATCAAGGATATTCATGGTGCACCTGTGGGTGATACCTTTACCCATGCCAAGACACCGGATGTCCCTGCATTACCAGGTTTTGAGAAGGTTAAACCTCAAGTTTATGCGGGTATGTTTCCCATTAGTTCGGATGATTTTGAGGGTTTTCGCGAGGCACTATCCAAACTCACCTTAAATGATGCGTCACTTTTCTATGAGCCCGAGAGCTCAGATGCTTTGGGCTTTGGTTTTCGCTGTGGTTTTCTTGGCATGCTGCATATGGAAATCATCCAAGAACGGCTAGAGCGAGAGTACGACCTTGATCTCATTACGACAGCCCCCACGGTTGTTTATGAAGTGTTAAAGACTGATGGTAGTCTCATTCATATCTCAAATCCGTCAGACCTGCCAGACCCTGTTTATGTCGATGAAATGCGTGAACCACTCTGTGAAGCCAATATTTTGGTGCCAAAGGATTATGTGGGCAATGTTATGACCCTCTGCATTGAAAAGCGGGGTGTACAGAAAGATATGCAGTTTGTCGGCGGGCAGGTCTCTCTTACCTATGAAATTCCTATGAGTGAAGTGGTGATGGATTTTTTCGACCGGCTGAAATCAGTCAGTCGTGGCTTTGCTTCCCTGGACTATAGTTTTAACCGGTTCGAGGCAGCCCCACTGGTTAGACTGGATGTATTGATCAATGGAAATAGAGTCGATGCCTTGGCTGTGATTATTCACCGTGATCATTCACAGCACAAAGGCCGCCGGCTCACTGAGAAAATGAAAGAATTGATTCCTCGCCAAATGTTTGATGTGGCTATTCAGGCCGCTATTGGTGGACATGTAATTGCAAGGACCTCTGTTAAGGCGCTTCGGAAAAATGTTACCGCAAAATGTTATGGTGGCGATATTTCTCGGAAGAAGAAATTACTGGAGAAGCAGAAAGAGGGTAAGAAACGCATGAAGCGGGTGGGTAATGTGGA
The DNA here is from genome assembly GCA_011049795.1 of Porticoccus sp. The sequence continues at coordinate 7,535 of DRHD01000242.1, read as the reverse complement.
TATCCCTCAGGCTGCCTTCTTGGCTGTGCTGAAGACAGATAGCTGACACGACAGATAAGAGAGATAGCTGAATGGATATTAATTTCCCACTGGTACTGATGATACTGGTGATTGTCACTGGGATTATCTGGTTTATAGATCGCTTGGTGTTAGCTAAAAAGCGTGGTGATCAGCCAGTACCCACTTGGGTTGAATACAGTGGCTCCTTCTTTCCTGTATTACTGGTAGTTTTTGTCCTTCGCTCTTTTTTATTCGAGCCGTTTCAGATTCCTTCAGGCTCAATGATTCCAACACTGAAGGTCGGTGACTTTATTCTCGTTAATAAGTATGCCTATGGTTTGCGCTTGCCGATTACCGGTACCAAGGTTATTCCTGTGAGTGAACCACAGCGTGGCGATGTGATGGTGTTTTTCCCACCGAATGATGACCGATATTTTATTAAACGGGTGATAGGCCTTCCCGGGGATAGTATCCGGATCATCAATAATATACTTTACGTTAACGACAAATTGGCTGAGCAAACAGTCTATCCAGAAACACCTACAGATCCTCGTTTTCTGTTGATGGAAGAGGATTTGGATGGTGTTGTACACCGAATACAGAAACGTAAGGTGGCGGGACGCTTAGGGCAAAACTACGCTATTGTGGTACCGAAGGGGCATTATTTTATGGTGGGCGATAATCGTGATAACAGTAGCGATAGCCGTGTTTGGGGTCCTGTTCCAGAGAAAAATATTGTTGGAAAGGCCGTAGCAGTATGGATGCACTGGGAATCGTTCAGCAGCTTGCCTAGCTTTAGCCGAATGGGCAAAATCCAGTAGTCACAGTTTGAAGATATGAATGGAGATAGAATCATGACGCATCATAAGCAAAAAGGGATGACTGTCCTTGGTGGGCTTACCGTATTACTTGTTGTGGGGTTTTTTCTGACAGCCGCTTTTAAAGTGGGGCCGTTATATCTGGATAATTCCTTTGTTCGTGCGGCGCTAGACTCTCTGGCTCATGAAAATATTCATACGATGACAGACAAAGGCGTGAGAAAAAAACTTAGCAGCTCCTTCGATATTAACAATGTACGTGATATCGATACGAAACAGATAAAAATTATCCGTGAGAAAACCAAGACACTGGTTACGTTGAATTATGAAAAACGTATCGAGTTTATGGGGAATGTGGATGTCGTTGTTCGTTTTGAAAATAGTTACGACAGCTCCAAGTAATTAAAGATAAGTAGATCATATCGGGTGCAAATTACTAAACAACGTTTCTTGAATCGCATTGGTTATCAGTTCAATGATCACGCTTTATTGGAGCTGGCCCTGACCCATAGAAGTTGTAGTTCCAGCAACAATGAACGGCTTGAATTTCTTGGTGATGCCGCGCTAAATTTTATTATTGGCCATGCCATTTATCAGCGGTTACCTGATATTAGAGAAGGTGAACTCAGCCGCTATCGTTCCAGCTTGGTTAAAGGTGTCACGCTCACTGAAGTCGCTAATGAACTACAGTTGAGCGAGCATCTACATTTGGGAGCGGGGGAAATAAAATCTGGTGGTCACCGTCGTGCTTCAATTCTAGCGGATACTGTAGAAGCCATTATCGGGGCTATCTACCTTGATGGCGGTATGCCTCCTTGTGAAAAGTCTGTTCTCCAATGGTTTGAATCCAGATTAGAGAACCTTAATGATCAGGGCCTGAAAGACCCAAAAACCCAGCTTCAGGAATTTATGCAGTCCAGCGGCAGCCCTTTACCGGTCTACGAGGTGGTGGGTGTTTCTGGTGTAGAGCACAATCAACAATTTACTGTGCATTGTAGAGTCGACGGCTTGAAGAAACCCACTATAGGTTGTGGCAGCAGTCGTCGCCATGCCGAAAAACAAGCCGCTGAGTTGGCTCTAAAAGGATTAATTGCATGACCGGAACTGAACCAGCAGCAACACAATATTGTGGTTATGTAGCCATTGTTGGGCGCCCTAATGTGGGTAAATCCACATTGCTTAATCACTTGCTGGGTCAAAAAATTAGTATTACTTCTCGTAAACCCCAAACAACTCGACACAATACGCTGGGTATCAAAACAGAAGGAGATACGCAGTTTATTTTTGTGGATACGCCGGGTATTCACACGAATCAACAAAAAGCCATTAATAAGTATATGAACCGTGCTGCCGAGAGCGCCATTCGTGATGTTGATGTGGTGGTTTTTGTAGTAGATCGTAGTGCTTGGACGGTGGCTGATGAGAAGGTCGCAGAGGAAGTAATGAAGTCCAGTTCTCCAGTCATTATCGCAATCAATAAACTTGATAGGTTGGAAAGCAAGTCTGAATTACTACCACACCTGAAAAAATTAGCCCAGCGTATGCCCGAAGCTCAACTAATCCCCATTTCCGCACTATACGGACAACAGCTAGAGCTTCTTGAAGAAGCTGTTAAGCAACATATTCCTGAGGGTGTGCATTATTTTCCTGAAGATCAAATCACTGATCGTAGCCAACGCTTTCTTGTTGCAGAGCTAGTTCGAGAGAAAATCACCCGTCAACTAGGTGCAGAGGTGCCTTACGAGGTGGCTGTGGAGATTGAGGCCTTCAAATATGAGGGGAAAATCTGTCATATTAATGCGCTCATATTGGTGGAGCGAGACGGGCAGAAAAAAATTATTATCGGTGACAAGGGTTCCCGTTTGAAAAAGATTGGCTCAGAAGCACGCCTTGATATGGAGCGGTTGCTAGATTGTAAGGTAATGCTCAATCTATGGGTCAAGGTTCGTAGAGGGTGGTCGGATGATGATAGGGCATTACGCAGCCTGGGATACGATTAATAGTCAGACTGTCTCTGACGCTAGGGTTTGATGAACGTTAACGGTGATATTTCTGAAAACTCCCAGAATCTTCTTGGTCCAAATAGTCAGCACTGGGTAAAGTGATTATGCGTGTTGATAATGAGCCAGCATTTGTACTCCATACTCGGCCTTATCGTGAAACCAGCCAGTTGGTTGATCTTTTTTCCCGTCATCATGGCCGATTTAGAGCCGTAGCGCGGAGTCCTCGACGCACCAAAAATTCCACGAGAAACCTTTCACCATTCACCCCATTATTAGTTGGGTGGAGCGGTAAGTCAGACTTAAAGACGCTGGTAAGTGCAGAGCAATCTGGGGCTTCTCTGATGCTGGTAGGTGAACGTCTTTATAGTGGGTTCTACCTCAATGAATTGTTGCTGCGGTTATTAGCTGAACATGATCCCCACGAGTGGATTTTTGACTGTTATCTCGAAATAATGACGAAACTCGTCGATGGTGATCAAGTTGAACCTGCACTTCGACAATTTGAAACCTATTTATTGAGCGACCTTGGTTATGGGCTTGTGCTTGATATTGAAGCAGAGTCTGGAAAGCCTGTTGTGCCAGACCAGTGGTATTGGTTTGACCCTACTGCAGGTTTGGTGGCTAGACATTTTGTTAGTGGGGGTCGTCGTGCACCTAACTGGTTTCAGGGTGCAGAGCTTCTCGCTATCCATCATGGCAATGATTCAACTCCGTCAGTCGGCCAGTCTAAAAAAAGGCTGATGCGCTTGGCGCTAGAGCCACATTTGGGCGGTAAGCCTTTGCGTAGTAGAGAGTTATTTTACTAAGCACGAGTCTTTGTCTGTGAGACCATGCTAGGATTTAGCGATTGGGAGTGTTCATGATTATTGGTATTGGCACTGATATTGTTCAAATAGCCCGAATTAAAGATGTTCTTGACCGTCGGGGTCATTTTTTTGCAGAAAGAATTTTGTGCCCGGCAGAACTCGCCATCTTTGATAATAAAAAACAGCCAGAGGCTTACCTGGCAAAACGCTATGCTGCCAAGGAGGCGGCCAGTAAGGCGTTGGGGATGGGGATCGGAACTATTTCCTGGAAGGATATTGAAGTTAGTAATGATAGTGCCGGTGCGCCTTTGCTGACGTTCACTGGTGCCGCACACGCACGCATGGTAGAGATGGGTGCCAGTAAAGTGTTGGTTAGTCTGTCGGATGAGCGTGATTTTGTTGTAGCTTTTGTGACTCTTTCTTGTGACTAATGGTGCCAGTTCTACTGTTAATAAGTGCCAGTGAAGCGGTAACAATTTATATCTGTTGTATGACTATTTAGGATTTACTCAATAACCGATTCGAAGGTGATTATTATTAATCTATCTTAGGTTCGAGCTATTTTTCGGGTAAAGATCTGCGCCTCACTATAAAATATGGGCTTTACACAAGGTGCTACTTACTAGACGAGTAGTCGTGCGTTTATTTTGGTTGAGAGATTGATGTCGTACCCAACTATTGAATCCTGTGTGGGGGAAACCCCGCTTATACAATTACAACGTCTCCCTGGTAACACAAGCAATACACTTCTTGTGAAACTGGAGGGTAATAATCCTGCGGGTTCCGTCAAGGACAGGCCTGCCATGAGTATGATTCAGCAGGCTGAGGCCCGTGGTGATATTTGCCCTGGTGATACGCTTATCGAAGCGACCTCGGGTAATACTGGCATTGCGCTGGCGATGGCTGCGGCTATTAAAGGCTACAAAATGGTATTAATCATGCCAGAGAATAGCACTGATGAGCGAAAAGCCGCTATGAGGGCATATGGTGCTGAATTGATCCCGGTTACCAAAGAAGCCAGTATGGAAGGTGCACGTGATCTCGCTAAAGCGATGGAAGCAGAAGGAAAGGGTAAAGTATTAGATCAGTTTGGCAATACGGACAATCCTTTGGCTCACTACGAACATACTGGGCCTGAAATATGGCGGCAAAGCGGTGGGCAAGTCACCCATTTTGTCAGCTCAATGGGGACGACGGGCACCATTATGGGCGTGTCCCGTTACCTGAAAGAACAAAATCCTGATATTCAGATTATTGGTCTACAGCCTGAAGAGGGTGCCAGCATCCCAGGTATTCGGCGTTGGCCGAAAGAATACCTTCCTGAAATTTTTGATGCCTCTCGAGTTGATAGCACCATGGACATGGGGCAACAGGAGGCTGAGGAATGCATGCGGAGATTGGCCTGTGAAGAGGGGATATTCTGTGGTGTCTCTTCCGGTGGTGCGGTGGCAGGGGCCTTAAGATTATCAGCTGGTATTGAAAATGCTGTGATTGTGGCCATTATCTGTGATCGGGGAGACCGTTACCTGTCTTCTGGTATTTATTAGTCATTTATGTTCTTTGAGTGTAGCCCCAGGTTGCAGGTCATCCGCCTGAGGGGGTAAGCTCCGATGCAAATTATTGCCTGGCAGTGCCCCTACTGGGGCTGATTTCAGAATACACATTCTCGTCCAATGATGATGAGCAGATCGTGTTTAGGTAGAGCCATCTATGGTACAGGTTAGGGATCGTCACCCCCTTCATGATGATGGGGATATTTGTATTGATCAGTGGACCACAGACCTACTTTCTAAGGTTGCTGAAGGTGGTTTTTCCAGAGAAACCCTTGCAGCTGCTTGTGAATTGGCCCGTGGGTCTGAAGCAATTGTTCACCCTGTTAATGATCAAGTTTGGGCGGCTACTGTCAGTAGTTTTCGCACAGGCCTGGAAATGGCAGAAATTCTCACAGAGCTCCATCTTTATGATCAGGATAGCTTAGTCGCATCCATTCTTTATCGAGCGGTTAGGGAAGGCCGGTTACCTATTGAAACAGTGCGGGCTCAATTTGGTGAGAGTGTCACCAAATTGATTGAGAGCGTTCGAAAGATGGCCGTCATTAGCACCTTGAGGGCAGATGGGGATGATGGCGTATTCGGTCATGCCGGAACAGTGCAAGCAACCAAAGTCAGGGAAATGCTTGTTTCTATTATTGATGATGTGCGAGTGGCCCTGATTAAAATTGCCGAACGAACTTGTGCCATTCGTGCGCTAAAGACGGCAGCGGAAGAAAAACGTTTACGTGTCGCTCGCGAAATCTTTGACGTCTACGCACCTATGGCCCACCGGTTAGGTATCGGCCAGTTAAAGTGGGAACTGGAGGATCTGGCCTTTCGCTATCTTGAGACCGATGAATATATGCGTATTGCTCGGTTGCTGGATGAACGGAGAATGGACCGTCAGCAGTACATCAAGGAAGTCATCAGCACCCTTGAAATAGAGCTGACAAAGGCTGGGATTGAGGGTGATATCGCTGGGCGGGCCAAGCATATTTACAGTATCTGGCGAAAAATGCACCGTAAGGATATAGGTTTTTCGCAGATCTATGATATTCGCGCTGTCAGAATACTAGTGCCCACCATCGCAGATTGTTACACCTTGTTAGGTATAGTCCACAGCCACTGGCGGAATATTCCCAATGAATTTGATGACTATATCGCCTCCCCAAAAGAGAATGGTTATCGCTCATTACATACGGCTGTTATAGGTCCTCATCGAAAGGTGCTGGAAATTCAAATCCGCACTTACGAGATGAATGAAGAGGCTGAGTACGGTGTTTGTTCCCACTGGCGTTATAAGGACACAGATGCCAAGACCACGGCTGCTAACAGTTATGAGGACAAAATTGCCTGGCTCCGACAAGTATTGGAGTGGCATGAAGAAATTGAAGATGACCATGTGCAAGAATTACTCAGTCGTGATAATTCGACTGACCGAATTTATATTTTTACACCAGAAGGGCATGTGGTTGATCTTGCCGTGGGTTCCACACCGCTGGATTTTGCCTATAGGGTTCACACCTCTATTGGGCACCGATGCCGAGGTGCCAAAGTAAATGGCAAAATAGTGCCGCTTAATACGGCACTCCACACTGCCGATCAGGTGTCAATTTTAACGGGCAAGCAAGAAGCGCCCAGTCGAGATTGGTTGTCTCCAGCACTTAATTACTTACATACCACCAGAGCTCGCGCCAAGGTTCAGCAATGGTTCAGAAAACAGAACCAGGAACAGAATACCTTGGCTGGCAAGGCTATTCTTGACCGTGAACTTCGTCAGCTCAATATCAAAAAAGTTGATCTTGATGCGATATCAGAAAAATATAATAAACATGGTGTAGGTGGCCTCTATGCGGCGATTGGTGCCGGAGATGTACGGATAGATCAAGTTATCAATACCGCGTTAGCACAACTGGATATGACCAGGCAGCAACGCAAGACGCCTCCTACCTCGCCAGCCAAAGCAAGCCGCTATGCTGAATCAGAAGTATATATATACGGTGTGGGAAACCTGCTGACTCGTATTGCCCACTGTTGTAGTCCGGTTCCAGGGGATCAGATCGGCGGCTATATCACCAGTGGGCGTGGTGTCTCAGTACACCGCAAAGACTGTGGCAACTTGCTACGGCTACAGGCTGCCGAGCCGGAGAGGGTGCTTGAAGTCAGTTGGGGTCGTGCACCAAAACAAGTTTATCCCGTAAAAATTACACTTGATGCCTATGATAGGGCTGGCCTGTTGAGAGATATCTCAATGGTACTTGATATGTCTGGCCTCAATGTCTTGGCCATGACTTCCAAAAGTGATGAGACCCAGGTGGGTGTTTCGGTCCGTATGGAGATTACTGTAGAAGTGTCGAGTATTGAGGCGTTAAGTAC
>DRHD01000241.1 GCA_011049795.1 Porticoccus sp. | reverse complement strand
GAGCAATTTTCTGCCCGTTCATCCTGAACATAAAAAAGCCCAGCATTTTGCTGGGCTTTTGAAAGGATAGAATGGCTTAGTGGACGGCTAGCATGCCCCAATCCTGACTGGGGTTTAGTGTCAGTGTGACATTATCGATCAGTCGTGGTGTGCCGAGCTTGGCGGCGGCCAGAATGACTATCTGTTCGGTTTCGCTGGTGACTTCTCGCAGCGTGATGGCGTCGCGAACAGAGAAATAGTCGGGCTCGAAGCCAGCATTCTTCAATGCCTCAGTACAGTAGCTTTCCAGTTCCTGGTAACTGTCAAAACCGCAGGCAATCGCTTCACGGCACTCGATGAGTGTTTGATGCAGTGCTGGTGCGATTGAGCGTTGCTCTGCGGTTAGAAAGCCGTTGCGAGAGCTAAGTGCTAAGCCATCGACGGCCCTGGCGGTTTCTTCGCCGATGATCTCAATGGGCATGCACAGGTCTTTGACCATTTTTTCAATGATGGCGAGCTGCTGAAAATCTTTCTTACCAAAAATCGCGATATCAGGCTGTACGATTTGAAATAGCTTGTTCACGACAGTGGCGACGCCGGCAAAGTGTCCAGGGCGGCTGGCACCACAGAGTGTGTCGGATAGATCGGGCACCACGATCAGAGTCTGTTTATCCATACCTTCAGGATAAATCTCTTCCACATCGGGGTAGAGCAGGTAGTTGGCGCCTTCAGCAAAAAGTTTTTCCTTGTCGGCTGCCAGCGTACGAGGGTAGCTATCGAGATCTTCGTTAGCGCCAAATTGCAGGGGGTTAACAAAAATACTGACGACCACGATATCGGCGATCTGTTTGGCTCTACGAACCAGCTGGATATGTCCTTCGTGTAAATTGCCCATCGTCGGCACAAAGGCGACAGTCCTGCCATTGAGTTTGTCTTTGGCAATAGCGCTGCGCAGTTGTTTGCTTTTGCTGAAAGTTTTCATTACACCAACTTCCTACTTTTGCTTCAGTATTCGCCCTTATCTATACCTAATAGCAGGATAGCCGGGCAGATAGTGATGAATAGTGCTAGTTGCTGTCAGTCATTTTCAGGTAAATAGTCCACCTGAAGATGCAGCCCCGATCATTCTCTGGAGAAGGAAAGCAGCTGTGTATTTGCTGACCATTTTCCAGAGGCGGGCAAGTATGCCCGAATCACTAAGGGGGATCAATGGCCTAATGAGGGAAAATGATACAAATTTGTTACTAAAAGTACCGGCTACCAAAGGTAACAAATGGGTTGTTCACTGGATGGGAGCGGGTATCGGCTGCTATGGGTTAGTGCTTCTTAACTAAAGCAGTGTTCTTTGGCCGGGAAGGTGCCTGTTTTAACCGCCGTGTCGTAAGCGCTGAGTGCGCTCTGTACGTCTGGGTTGTCGATCAGGAAGTTGCGGACAAATTTGGGGCTATGGCCGGATAAGCCCAGCATGTCATGAAGTACCAGCACCTGGGCGTCAGTCTCCGGCCCCGCGCCAATGCCGATGACAGGGATGGTGAGTGCAGCCGTTATTGCTGCGGCCAATGGGGAGGGGATGCATTCCAGCACCAGCAGGCTGGCCCCGGCGGCTTCTACGCGTTTGGCATCGTTTAAAATGGCTTCTGCTTGACTGGACTCTCGTCCCTGTACTTTAAAGCCGCCAAAGGCATTGACGGATTGTGGCGTTAGGCCAAGGTGGGCACAGACGGGAATGCCGCGCTTGATCATGGCAGTAATGCTGTCTAATAGCCATTCGCCGCCTTCTAGCTTTACCATGTGAGCACCCGCACGCATCAGTGTTGCCGCGTTAGTCAGTGTTTGCTCAAGGGTGCTATAGCTGCCAAAGGGTAGATCGCCGATAATCAGTGGTTTTGTGCAGCCACGGCTGAGGCAGGCGGTGTGGTAAGCCATCTCGTCAATGGTGGTCGGTAAGGTGCTGCTGTGGCCCTGTAAGACCATACCGAGGGAATCGCCCACCAGAATGACCTCTATGCCTGCCTGCTCGATTAAACTGCCAAAGGTGGCGTCGTAACCGGTAATCACCGAGAACTTTTCACCGGCCGCTTTATGGGCCTGCAGGGTGTTGACAGTCACTTTAGTCATGGTCGCTGTGGTCATGGTTAAGCCTCTGTGATGGCAGTTAGTGGTCTGGCTGCGGTTTTAACCCTTTTAGATAAAGGTCGGGTTAAAGTAGTGGCGGCCATTGCGGATGTTGAGCAAGTAGTCCACCAGTTGTGCGTAATCGTTATGGCGGTTGATCACATCGAGTTCATTGGCGTTCACAATTAATAAAGGCGCATCGTCGTAATAGAGAAAAAACTCACTATACGCTTCGTTGATCGACTCCAGGTATTCCCGGGAGATACGTTGCTCGAAATGAACACCACGATTCTCGATGCGAGAGAGTAGTACGTCCACCGACGCCTGTAAATAGATCACCAGGTCGGGTTTAGGTGCATCAATGGTCAGCTGTTGATAGACCTTGGCGTAAAGTTGAAATTCGTCTTCATCAAGATTAAGTTGAGCGAACAGCCGGTCCTTATCAATCAGAAAGTCCGATACCCGTACCGGCTCAAAAATATCCCCCTGGCGTAAATCCTGGATTTGTTGGCTGCGTTGGAATAAAAAGAATAGCTGTGTGGCTAAAGCGGCATTTTTTTGATTTTGATAAAAGCGTTCCAGAAATGGGTTTTCTTCGGCATTCTCCAGCAACGTTTGATAATTGAAGGTTTCCGCTAGCTGTCTGGCCAGCGTTGTTTTACCAACACCTATAGCACCCTCAATGGCAATGAATCGTGGTGGTGTGCGACCTTTTAAGTTAATGGCGGGTTGGACGGCGTCCTGATTCACAGGGGTCTCCAGTGATTATTGATTATTGTTGGGTGGTGGTGCGGCCGCTATTGTATTGGAAGACTTTGTCTCAGCCAAGGTCTCAACCAGACTTAGGCCGTCCATACTTAGCTGGGCCAGTGATTGTTGCAGATGGATGCCGCCGGGTAACACCAGATCGGGGGCGATATCATGGAGCGGGCACAGCACAAAGTTACGCTCGAGCATGCGAGCATGGGGTACTGTTAGTGTCGCTTCGTTGATGACTTGATCCCCGTACAGTAAAAGATCTAAATCGAGGGTGCGAGGGCCCCAGTGCTGCAAGCGTTTTCGTTGCTGTTGATTTTCAATCTGTTGTAACAGTGATAGCAGCTGCAGCGGCTTTTGAGTGGTGCACAGCTCTGCTACGCCATTAATGTAATCAGCTTGGTTGCCGGGGCCAATAGCGGTACTTTGATACCAGGGGGAGGTAGCTTCAAGGCGGCTGTTGGGTAGTTTTGCCAAAGCTTCTATAGCCCTGTTCACCTGTTCAAGTGGCTGTTCCAGATTACTACCCAGTGCAATAAAGCATCGAACCATAGACCGAGCCATAGATAGTTAGTGTGTATCTTGCGGGTTGTTGTTGTGGTTGCGGCGTCGCCGTGGGCGTCGTGATTTTTTTTCTTGCAGATTGTCTGTCATGGCTGCCCGTTGGTCGGGGCTGCGGTTTTGGTAGTCCGTCCACCATTGACCCAGTCCGTCAGTTTCTTCGCCCGCTTCTTCTCTCAGCAGCAAAAAGTCATAGGCGGCGCGGAAGCGTCGGTTTTCCATCAGCTGCTCAGCCTTGCGGCCGCCTCGCCTGGGCAGG
>DRHD01000240.1 GCA_011049795.1 Porticoccus sp. | reverse complement strand
ACTATGATCACGCTGATATATGGTGTAATCGGATGAATAACCTTATCCGTAGCGATAAAAATGTCCTTTCAGAGTTGGGTCAAGCCTGGGTGCTAAGCTTAAATCCCTATACCAGGTTAATAGAGTGCATTGCTGATGAGTACGGTATATGTCTTAATAAGATGGTGGATGTAGATAAGGTGGAAATCAACAACATAAATGACGATTCCTACTCGAAGCAAACAGCAAATTACGAACCGTTAACTGCGCAGACTAGCTGCCGGTATGAAGACGGCAGTATCGCGATATGCCCCGTGAGTATGGTTGGGAAGAGTTCATTTGCTGATCTTGTTGCGGCTCAGGCAGCGCGGTTTTCACAGGGCGTTGTGGCTCGCCTTGATGATCTTGAGATTGGCTCCCATGTTTACATTAAGGGGTATAAAGGCGGGTATCTCAGAGATGTCGGTGGGGTGCTTAGCGCGCATGAAATCATTGAGGGGGATGAGTTTGTCTGGCAGGTTGAGGTCAGTGCGGTCGGAACGGGCCTAATGTTCATAAACCTGGCTACGCAGCGTAATCTGAAAAACGATGTGAATGGGCCTAACGCGAGTAAAGTTGTTGTTACGACTTATCCCACGCCATCGACCTTTCTGTTTTATCCTAGTGTTGATGACGGTCATGTCGATTATACTCATCTGGAAAGTGTTTGGGCCGCGGGTAAATGTTTGGATGCAAATAATAAGAACGATGACTCTATCGTTTCTAAAGACTGTAACCCCGAATGGGAGGCGCATAAGTGGCAATTCGAAGTGTTGCCAAATTGAGTGTGAATTGGCCAGCACAGTAAAGGCCTTGATGGCATGCTCCCTTAGTCAGCCTTCTCAGGCTGGCGGGGTATAGGTGCCGCTCAGGTTGGCATCACCATTATAGATAAAACTATACTCTCGGGTTTTGAAGTACCACTGGCCATCAATTTTCACATAACTGTCTAGATACCGGCTCAGTACGGTCGTGGCATTGCCTTCCTTGTCGCGTGTGTATTCATGCAGATACCAGTGGCCAGTGGCGCTGTCGCCATCGACGTCAAATAAACAGGAGCTGGGTAGCATTAGCGCAAACTCAAAACCTGACATCATTTGCTGCCATAGTCCGAGTATACTGTCCTTGCCTTCAACCGGGGTGCCCATTAAATTCCAGGTGCTATCTTCAGCCCAGGTTGAAATCCATGTGTTAGGGTCGTAGCGATTGACAGCGTCAGTGTATTTACCCATTAGATTTCTGAGGGCAATTTCGTCTTCAAGAGGGTTGCTAGCGCTAGCGTTCATCTGCATCTATCCTTCTAAATTGGTAATTTTTCATACTGTATACCGTGATCGAATAAAAAGAAACAGGCGGGACTGTTTTTAATAGTACGGAGCTGGTAGTATCTTCATAATAAGCTGTTAATTAAAAGAAATCACACATAACAAGCTGAGGAGAATTCGATGGATTTAAGTGCTTATCCCTATTTGCAGGGTAACTATGCTCCCGTTGATACTGAGAGTGACTTTGCTCATGAAGAGCTGCGTATAGAAGGTACCATCCCAGAGAAGTTAGTGGGTGCCTTTATGCGAGATGGTGCCAATGTCGCTTATCAGCCCAATCATTATGTTTACCCTTTAGATGGCGATGGTATGGTGCATGGCGTCTATTTCAAAGATGGCAAGGTGAGCTATAAGAATCGCTGGGTAGAGACTTCTCATTTAAAAACTGAGCGTCAATATGATCGTACAATTTACGGTAGTGTTGGTAAGTTGCTGGAAGTACCACAGGAAGTGATCGACGCTGGTGGTGAACCGAACCCGGTTAGAAACACAGCCAATACTAATGTGATCTATCATGGCGGAAAATTGTTTGCGCTGTGGGAGGGTGGTTTTCCTCACCTGCTGAACAATGACTTAACAACGGTTGGCTTATATGACTATGAGGGTGCATTGAAACCCGGTGATGCTTTGACTGCCCATCCAAAAGTTTGTCCTGATAGTGGTGATTTGATTTCTTGTTCGCAGCGTTGGGAAAGCCCTAACTACTGGGTGCAGGTGTTTGATAAAAATGGCAAGCACAAACAGACCATAGAAGTGGAGTTTGATCGCAGAGCGATTATTCACGACCTGCAAATTACTGAAAACTACGTTGTTATTTTTTATGCCCCCGCTTTTCATAGTGTAGAGAAAGCGATGAAAGGTGAAGATCCTTTTACATGGGAAGAGGAAACACCCACTAAGATCGTAGTCATTCCTCGTGATGGTAGTGGTGATAATTTAATATTTGAAACAGGTTCTTTCTTCAGTTGGCATTTTTGTAACGGCTATGAAGAAGATGGCAAGATTATTATCGACTATATCTGGATTAATTCGATGCCCTTTACCCAAGCACAGGGTACCGGTGTGGAAAAACAGCCTCGTCGTATGTATCGAATGACGCTGGACTTGGAGACGAAAGCGGTAACTAATAATCAGTTCTCTGATGTCTTCTGTGAATTCTCACGGATTGATGAGCGACGCATGGGTAAAAAATATCGCTACGGTTTTGCGGCGGCAACTAATCGTGAGTGGAGTGATGCGCACGGTTATAACTGTCTCGGTCGTTTTGATTTTGAGACTGGCGAAACAAAGCTGTGGGATTACGGACCAGAAGCGAATGCCGGTGAGCCGGTTCATGTTCCCGACCCCGATAGTGATAGGGAAGAAGATGGCTGGGTAATGTGTTTTGTGTATAACCCGGGTGAAGGGCAGTATTTGTCGATTATAAATGCAGGTGATTTTGATAGTGGGCCTGTCGCTAAAATCCATATCCCAACTCGTGTTCCCAATGGCTTTCATGCTAATTGGATGCAAAATCTGACTCTGGATTGATT
>DRHD01000239.1 GCA_011049795.1 Porticoccus sp. | reverse complement strand
CACTTTACCTGCGCTATCATGACACTGAGTGGGGCTTGCCCTGTACTGATGACCAAAAGCTATTTGAATTTTTAATTCTTGAAAGCGCGCAAGCTGGTCTGGCCTGGATCACCATCCTGAGAAAACGTGAAAACTACCGACAGGCCTTCGCTGACTTTCAACCGGAAAGAGTCGCCCGGTTTAACACCAGAAGTATTGAACGATTAATGCATGACTCGGGTATTGTGCGGAATAAAATGAAGATCGACAGTGCGATAAACAACGCGAAAAAATTTCTTGAGGTTCAACAGCATGCTGGTAGTTTTTCCGATTACCTGTGGGGATTCACCAGCGGTGTACCAATCCTGAACCAATGGCAGAATCTTCAGCAAGTACCAGCCTCAACACCACTTTCTGAGGCTATCAGCAAAGACATGAAACAACGGGGGTTTCAATTTTTCGGCAAGACCATTTGCTACGCTTATATGCAGGCTGTCGGTCTTGTTAATGACCACACCATATCGTGTTTTCGACACAGGGAATGCCAGAATTAGATCTGGCACCCCTTTTACACGCTAACCCTACAAACAAAAAAGTCTAGAAGCGATTTCTAAAAAAAACCTCTTTATTTAGGGGCTCGCTTACGCTCATTTTCGGTGAGCAGCTTTTTGCGGAGGCGAATACTCACCGGTGTAACTTCTACCAGTTCGTCGTCTTCAATAAATTCCAACGCCTGTTCCAGTGTATGGGTGACTGGTGGGGACAGAGTTAACGCTTCATCGGTACCGGAGGCGCGCACGTTGGTCAATTGTTTGCCTTTAGTCGGGTTAACAGGCAGGTCATTGCTACGTGAATGCAAACCGACAATTTGGCCTTCATATACATCGTTACCGGCACCTAGAAATAAACGGCCACGGCTCTGCAGGTTAAACAGGCCAAAGGCCAGTGTTTTACCTTTGATCATTGATACCAGCACTCCATTTTGACGCTTGGCAACCCCGCCCGGCTTAACGGGGCCATAGTGATCAAAAATACTGGTCATAATGCCGGAACCGCTGGTCATGGTCAGAAAATGAGAACGGAGGCCGATTAAACCACGGGAAGGCGCCATAAACTCAAGTCGTACGCGTCCTTTGCCATCTGGTTCCATATTGGTTAGCTCGGCTTTACGCAAGCCAAACTCTTCCATGACCGAACCCTGATGCTGCGCTTCAACATCAATCACTACCTGCTCAAAAGGCTCGTGAAGCTTACCATCCACTTCTTTCTGAATGACCTCGGGGCGAGAAACACCCAGCTCAAAACCTTCTCGGCGCATGCTTTCGATCAAGACAGACAGGTGTAATTCACCACGACCGGAAACAATGAATTTGTCGGGACCATCGCCTGGTTGTACTCGCAGGGCAACGTTGTGAATCAGCTCTTGTTCGAGGCGATCCTTGATATTTCGCGTGGTCACAAACTTGCCTTCCAATCCTGCAAATGGCGAGTTGTTCACCTGAAAGGTCATGCTTACTGTGGGCTCGTCAACACTCAAAGGAGGCAGTGCTTCCGGCGCATCGGGATGACAGATGGTGTCTGAAATACCCAGTTTGTCGATACCTGTAATACAAACGATATCGCCTGCTTCCGCTTCTTCAACATCCACACGTTCGAGGCCTTTATAACCCATCACCTGCAGAACCTTGCCTTTCCGCGTATTCCCCTCATGATCAATTACAACCACTTGTTTGTTGGGATTCATTCTTCCGCGAACAATACGGCCAACACCAATAACACCTACGTAGCTGCTGTAATCCAGTGCACTGATTTGCATTTGCAGCGGACCTTCCGAATCACCCTCTGGGGCCTTTACCTTATCCACAATCATTTGGAACAATGGGGTCATGTCATCCGCCATTTGATCCGGTTCAATACCGGCAATACCGTTCAGGGCTGAGGTATAAATAACGGGGAAGTCCAATTGCTCATCGGTAGCACCCAAGCTGTCGAACAAATCAAACACTTGGTCCATCACCCAGTGAGGACGAGAACCAGGGCGATCAACCTTATTCACAACCAGAATGGGGTTCAAACCCTGCTCAAATGCCTTTTGAGTCACAAACCGTGTTTGCGGCATCGGGCCATCAACAGCATCGACCAGCAGCAGTACGCAATCCACCATGGAAAGCACCCGCTCAACTTCACCACCAAAATCGGCGTGCCCTGGGGTATCCACAATGTTGATCCGGTAATCGTTCCATTCAATCGCTGTATTTTTCGCTAGAATGGTTATGCCTCGCTCACGCTCCTGATCGTTGGAATCCATCACGCGTTCCGCGCCCAGACTTTTACGGTCAAGGGTGCCGGACTGTTCGAGCAATTTATCAACCAAGGTGGTTTTACCATGGTCAACGTGGGCGATAATGGCGATATTACGAAGGTTCTCGATCACAAGATTAGTCCGGAGTTGGTCAAAAGGCGGGCATTATACTGAGCCCGCCCTCTAGGAGATAGCGAAATTATTTCAAATACAGGTGGTTAAGCCTTATTTACCCGGCCGGTAAACCGCCACATTGGCAAACCCTTGCTCTACCAGCAGCTCAGCATGGAGCCGGCTCATGACGCCCTTATCACAATAAAGCAGATAACGAGTATCGCCGCTCAGCTCCTTGAACCGATTTTGTAGTGTAAAAAATGGGATTTCTTGCACGGTATTTTCGGTCAACTTTAGAGGGCGAACCTCCACTTCATTGGGGTGTCGGATATCCACAATGACCATATTTGGCTGCGGTGCGGCAAAAATATCCACATGAGCCAGCGGCTCAACGTCCTCCATCACCTCATCAATATTCTGCACCCACTTATTGGCGATAGCCTTTTCCAACACATCAAAATTAAATGCGGTCTCTTCTCTGGCAACCCGCTCTTCTTTGGCGCGGGTAGTGGGCTTCACAGAAATCACACCGCAGTATTCCGGCATATTGGCAGCAAATTCCTCAGTACCAATTTTTCGTGCAATATCAATAATGTCATTTTTATCGAAGGTCACCAGCGGCCTCAGCACCAGCGTGTTAACCACTGAATCAATCACCGCCAAATTAGGCAGCGTCTGACTCGACACCTGCGCAACACTTTCTCCCGTCACCAAGGCCTGCACGCCCATTTCATCAGCAACTCTGGTGGCCGCACGCAGCATCATCCGCTTCAGCACAACCCCCATCTGCGAGTTATGGACGTTGCAAAGAATTTCAGAGATGACCTCGTCAAAGGGAACGGAAATAAACCGCACTCGATGGGAGGCACCAAATTTATTCCACAGGTAAAACGCCACCTCCTTTACACCCACTTCATGGGCACGCCCACCCAGATTAAAAAACAGGAAGTGTGTACGCAGTCCGCGCTTAATTGTCAGGTAACTTGAAACGGTGGAATCGAAACCACCGGATATCAGCGACATCACCGAATCCTGGGTTCCAAGTGGAAACCCACCCAAGCCTTTCGTGGTCTCCTCAATAACGTAGAGCTGAGACTGACGAATTTCCAGCCTTACCGTCACATCCGGATTCTTTAACTTAACACCCGCAGCCTCTGATTGGTGCAGCAGGCCGCCACCAACCTGCCGCTCAACATCATGGGAGGAAAAATCATGCTTACCGTTACGCTTTACTCTAAGCACAAAGGTCTTATCCGCCAGCTTATCCGCCCAGACAGAGAGTGTTTTCTCAAGAATATCGTTAAAGTCACCCAACGGAAAATGCTGTACACGAGAGAAGTTAGCAATGCCGGGCGTCCTCGCTAGCACGTCGGCCATCTGGCGAGCTAAATCATCATCTTCAGGACCAGTGATTTCGATTTTATCCCAGTCCATATCCACCTGGATAAGCTCATCCAGAGGCCGTAATAATTTACGCAAATTATTACGTAGCTGCTTGGTCATACGCTTACGGACAGGCGCACTTTTAATGGTAATTTCAGGGAATAATTTGATAACAAAATGCATGAAAAGGTCTACTCGTCACTGGATGCGGGAAAAGCCGCTGATTATATTACAAATGACGCCATAATCGGCGTATTATGGGCACCTTTAAAACTACAGCAATATAGAACAGCAACTGCTATAGCGCACAATAATAATGCATCGGAGCACCAATATGGTGCTCCGATCTTCTCAACACCCCCCACCGACGGGTATAAGCTGTTGAATTTATTGAGCTGAGCCACTGGCATACCTTTTGCTTTAACTTGAACTACTGATTGCCTGACCACGAAGGCGTAGCTGGTCGTGCAGAGATTTGTAATATGGCCGCCAAACCGGCTAACTTGTTTAACCTCGATACCCATAAATTGGAGGAACCAATGTCTAAGACTCAAACCCTAATTCAAGAAAGTGAAGCCCGCTGGGTTGACCTACGTTTTACCGATACCAAAGGTAAGGAACAGCACGTATCCATGCCCATTAGCGAAGTTGGTGATGACTTCTTTGAAGAGGGCAAAATGTTTGACGGTTCTTCTATTGAAGGCTGGAAAGGCATTAAT
>DRHD01000238.1 GCA_011049795.1 Porticoccus sp. | reverse complement strand
GACACTACAGCATTGCGGTAGTCCATTACTCTGCCTGATGGAAGTTGCATCTTGGTCGTAGATCCTTGTCGAGAAAATGTAAGTGATGCAGATTCTGATATACGATAATTGGTTCGTTGGCCACTGTACTTAGTGGGCAGTCTGAAGCACCGTGCGATCTCTGTCCAGAAGGCGGGAATGTTGGCATACTTGGTGCGTAAAGCTTTGATAAGTCTATGGCATAAATCTGGGTCGTATTCCCCAGAATCGAAGAGGGGACGGAGACTATCGTTAGCCCTGCAACGTTCGTAAAGCATGTCACCACCGAGGCCGAATCCAAATCCCAAAATTCCGTCCTTCCCAAAGTTTCTTCTAATATCAGCCGTTCTGCCTTCAGGAGTTTTCTTTTCTTCCTCGCTTGGCTTCCAAACTTTTGCTTGAAATAATTCCGAAGCGAATGCACTATAGATATCTTCACCATTTGCAAATCCCTCTATTAAATCTGTTTGGTGTGCGACCCAGGCTAGCTCACGTGCTTCGATCTGTGCACTATCAACAACAACCAACTTGTAACCATCCGGTGCCATTAACGTATTGCGTACCTGCCCTATCAATGGGTGGATGGGGTTACCCCTGCCCTTGCCGCCTAAGTTCAACGGGTTCCATCCACCAGTACCCGACCAACGGGCCGTGTGTGCTCCATGATATTTGAGCGGTATTCTGAGCTTGCCATTGCAGCATTCAGCCTCTATAATCATGCGTTGCACCTTTTTTTGGTGCAGTGCCCAACTTGAACAGGCACTTTTAGCTCGACATAGGTTCCTCACCTTATCATCCTTATGCACCAGCAATAGCCTAAATGCAAAGTCATCTTTAGCAGTGGCAGGTATCATACTGTTTTTACCTTTTTTCATGGGTACTGCTTCGCCCTCAAACACTGCATCCAGACAGTCCTGCAACAATGCTGGGAACATTTTCTTGGCACGTAGGATCTTAGGGATGTTAGGTTTAGCTTTGGTCCTATATTTTAAGACCCAGGCCACTTTCCGTAAGTCTTCCGATAACGCATTCTCCATTTCGTTTGCGATCTGTTGAGCTTGTGGTATATCCAGATTAAGAGTCGGTCTAAGGTACATATTAAGCGTATGACGGGCCAGATCAAGCTCAGTAGCAGGATTATCCAGATTCGGTAAAAGAATTTCAAGTAACGCGACTTCATCTATTATATCTCCTAAACAATATTCTCTCATAGCTCTACGTTGTTCGGGTGACATATCTTTCCAGTGCAATCCTTTGAATTGCATGGTGTCACCCTTGGGTTGTAATTTGAACAATTTAGCCAGGTCTTCCAGCTTCTGACTCATTCTGCTGTCATAGTATCGTGACAGATCTTCAACATCAAGTGGATACTCTGGATAGATACCGAATTTCTCTGCCAGGATCAGCATATCGAATTTGTTGTTCTTAGCCACTGCGGTGCAGCGTTCAAAGTTCTCACCGAATGCTAACTTCAACCGTTTGATCATGACCCCTACCCTACCTACGAACCTGGGCTGCTCATCGTTGACCTGAAAGCCAAGACCAGTGAACTCGAATCTGGGATCAGCCACGTATTGTGTTATGCCCATCTTCTTAAGACTATACTCTGTGCTGAAGAACGTTTCAAAATCAATGGTCAGCACATCGGTCGGCCAGCCTATGTCAGATAGTATTTGTTGTACTTGGTTCATACTCTCATAAACCTGTATTCTCTTAAGCCATGTTCTTCATCAATAATTTCAGCTACTCCGAGTTCTTTCACTGATCTACGGATGGTACCTATGAAACCTGGATGGGCCTTAAAGTACCATTTTCTGAATTTCTCGTAAACCTTTGTAGATATCTCAAGCTCACATATGAACCTCATCCTGCTTGTACCTCGCTTTCCGATTTACTCTCTTTCTTATCATACAGATCTTTCCTCTGCAACTCGAACAGGCAGTAACCCTTCGCATCACCCAAGAGTTTGAGCGTATCGAACTCGTCATGTACTTTGTTAAGCCTGGCGATGTGCCCCTTAAGATCATTCTCATAGCATCCAGATAATTCATGATCTACACCGTCTTGTGGATGTACTATCGCCCAATAAGTGAGTATGGTATTGCACATCAATGCAAACACACACTCTACCTTACTGGGCTTGACAGCCATTCCACTCTTGGAGTAGTATGGCAAACTACCGGCATCAAATGAACTGCTGCTAAGCTTATCAATGAACCGACCTGCCAGGGCACGATCTTGTTCACGCTTGAGCGGTGTGTGGTGCGGGTCCATTGAAAATTTTCTGATTGTAGCTATTATCAGTTTACGTAATTCTCTGCGATCTTTTTCCATCATAGTAATTGCTCCTTAAGGTTTAGGAACGATTCGTGTGAAAGCTCAATCGCCTTGCCGTCGATGATGATAGTGTGCATCTGCGGAATAGACTTTAAGAACCTACTATAAATGAACACCACTTTGCCAGACTCACACTGTTGTACCACTGTGTCGTTTCTAAACTTAAATGGTTGATCTCCAACCAGCGGAAAACTGCATCCTGTTTCAATGACGACACAACGCTTACCTGCATTGTGGCCGTAAACCAAACTTTCGTGAATAAGCTTACCGTCTACGACACTTGCTGTCCAACTACCATCACATATTGTTACTAAATCGCCTTTTTTCATTTTATAGTTCTCCCACTGCGTTTATTAACCCTTGATTCTCAGTTACTATGTGTTATATGGCCTGTTAGTTTAGCTATATGTACGTGTCCTACAATTTCACCATCAGGCCACACGTCCAATGCTAACAAACCAAACTGGACCTTACGTGAGCAAGCCCTTGCACCAAACTTGGTGCCGTAAGCCTGTAGTGCTGGTGTGGTGATGCCTATACAATCTTCAATCTTGAGTATAGTAAACCGATGGGTATGGGCACGTACAAGCACATTAGCTTTGGGTTGTTCACCCAATCCAGCCCATTCTCTGTTGTCCACAATGTCATTCCATATACTTGTCGCTGGGTTCTTGCAGTTACCTTGCTTGTGTTTGAGATCAAACATGCAGCCATTGATTTCCTCCCATTCGTGGCTGCCAATTTTGCATCCGAAATGAGAAGCAATATCCACCTCAAAATCTTCAGCTTGCCCGGTATGATAAGGTGTACCAT
>DRHD01000237.1 GCA_011049795.1 Porticoccus sp. | reverse complement strand
AGATGTGTATAAGAGACAGCTACCCTGACGGTGGTTGATTTCATGTTTCTTTCAGCAATCAACTTGGCTTTTACTTTACTGGATAGCCATGTGTCTCTGCTGCGTGCAATGAAGGAGGATTTTTCCCGCGCCTGTAGTTCATTGTGTACCTGCCGAACTCCTCTGAAGTTTCTTGCCTCATTCCCTGCCATAGTCCGCAGCATGGTTGTGGGCACTTCCCCTGTCAGGAGTATCACGCCGTTATAGGCATGGATATTGATATGTGCGTGTTCGAGGTCTGGGTGGGCTTTCTTGATATTAACGCCGATCAGGATTTCTAGCTGCCAGTCGTCAATATCAGTCCCAATAGAGGTGTCAGTGGGATCCGGTTGAATCGGTTCATCGGTGGTGGCGTGGATAATATTGGTGCAGCCAGCCAGAGTAACGCTGCAAAGTAATAGCAGAGCTGTCAGTCGTGGCAACATTAGGCCGCGCCTCCAAATAATTGTTGATCAATGAGCTCGCAGAGACAAAATAGGCTGAGCATATGGACTTCGCTAACCCTGTGTCGATCATCATTGTCGACTTGTATTTCAATATCATCTCCACTTAAAAGTGCAGAAAGGTCTGTATCTCCAGCCCCGGTGAGGCCGATCACCGACATAGAGCGATCATGTGCGGTGTGTATGGCTTGCACAAGATTGCTGGGGTTTGTCCCGTTGCTGAAGATGACCAGCAAATCCCCAGGCAGTCCGAGTGTGCGAACCTGTTTACTGAATACTTCACTGACACTATGGTGGTGGCCAATTGCTGTAATGGTGGCCGAGTTACTGTTAAGACTGATGGCAGGGAAACCTGGCCGTTCAAGCTTGTACTGAAGCATTAGTGACTGGGTGAACATGTTGGAAAGAGAGGCAGATAGACCGTTGCCACAGCAAAGAATTTTGTGTTCTTGAAGTAATTGTTGAACGATTAGGGAGCTGGCGTCAACGATGAGTGGTGCCAGTGCTTCACCACAGGCCATTTTGGCCTCAATACTTTGGTGAAACTGCTCAATAACGCTGGATTTCATGGTTTGTTGCGGCTTCTCTATCTAGAGGCTATTCATGTGCTAAAGGCATTGCGAAGCCATTCTACCTGATACCTATTGCCGTTGTCGGGGTCTTTGATCAAGCAGATGGCATCAAACCGGCACGGGACCTGATCCCATAGTTTCTTTGACTGTAAGTAATGTTGGGCGGCATGGATGAGATGCTGTTGTTTTCTGGCATCAATGCTATCCGCAGCGCTACCAAACTGCTTGTTGCTTCGTAGGCGTACCTCAACAAATATTAGCGTGTTTTCCTCTCGCATAATCAGGTCAATTTCACCACGGGGAGAGCGGTAGTTGTTGGCCACTAGTGTGAGCCCATGAGCTTCTAAATATTGTTGTGCCCAATGTTCTGCATGAGCGCCCAGGTTGCCGTCAGCATTTTTTCCTTGCCTGAAATTCACAGTAAAATCCCTTTACCAAATGCCTATTGAGCTTAATGATGTACGGATACTTTTATTGGGCAACACAGTGGCTCTAATGGTATTAATCCACAGTGAGCTGTTGAGCAGATTGCACCTTTCCACCACGAAATACTGCCCAGGGTTGCTCGCGTTCAATAGCCCCCTGTGGGTTTAGCTGGAGCGTACCAGTACTGCCAAATAATCGAGTGTCTGGTTGCTGCACCATCAGTGCCAGCCATTGATGCAGATGATAAGCATCAATGCCCAAGGCAAATATATGGCGGTATAGGGCAGGTAATTCTGTCGCCGGTTGTAGCTTCTCATCGGTGGCACCAGGTAAGGTCCAAGGCATGGCGCTGAATCGAATCCCCTCAAGGTCCCGGTTGCGTCCAGTATCTTGAACGCCGGTATAGAGGTGAGAGGTGCCATAAATTTTCAGATCGCTAGCAAAGAGAAAGTCTAGAGTAGGTTTGATTTGGCGAGCGTGGTCTGGATACGCGGCCATAAACACCATATCAATATCCTGCCGACGGCGTGGTGTGTGTGCCAGTGGTTTACCCAGTAATTGCTGTAAACGTTTTTTGCGTGCATTGCTGTGATCGAGATGTAATACAGGCTTCAGTAGAGGGGCAAAATCACTTTGTGATGTCCCGTAGGGCGGGGATTCGATCAGAGTCCCCCCTTTTTCATGCCAGCGGTCACGAAATGCAGATAGAGTGCGGTCTCCCCACCCACTATTTGGGGTGATGGATAGTGCCGTTCGTTGGCCTTCGATCCAGGCTCTATCTGCAATCTGTTTTGCCTCATCCGTTGCGGAAAGCCCAAATTGGAAGAAATTCTTTGGTGCCGACGAGATGGGTGGCTCTGCATAATTAAGCGCAATGGTCGGTACAGGGAGTTCCGGAAGCAGGAGTAGCTGCCGTACTTTTTCTTTTTGTAGCGGCCCTATAACCAGTTGTGCGCCATCGGTAACGGCCTGTTGATAAAGGCTGGAAATGTCATCGCTAGTGGTTGTGTCGTAAAAACGAATTACGGGTGTTTCGCCATGGTGAGCCCGGACATCATACGAAGCCGCCAGAAAGCCATTACGAATGGCCTCCCCTGCTTGTGCTAATGTCCCTTGTAGAGGTAACAGCAGAGCAACTTGCTGTGGAAGGTCGCTGAAAGCTTGCTGGGCTGATAGTAAGCTGGTGGGTGGTGTTAGTGAAGCGGGGTGGTCCGGCTGGGTTCTGCGCCACTCATTGATGAGAGAGAGTTGCTGGCGGATATCTCCCTGGTTTTGCCGGGTAATATTGGTCAGTGTAAACCATCCCAATATTGTCTGATCTTGCTCAGTGATGGCCAGCTCTTCCAGTTCTTCATGGGTTATATGGTTCAGAGCAAACCAAAGCTTATCATGTGTTTCTTGGCGGACTTGAGAGGAGGACGAAAGGTCCGAGAGCGCAACATAAGCATCAATGCTGTACTTGTTTTCACCGAGAAGAGAAAAAAGTTCACCTCGCAGTTGATACCATTGCTGTTGTTGAGGAAGCGATAATTGTTGCCAATGTTGCTCTATTCGTTGGTCTGAGAGCAGCTGCCGGGCTAAAAAGAAGTGGTCATTGGCGAGAACCAATTCTGCATACATCAGCGTGTATTTTGCAAACTGCTCCGGTGACAAAGGGTCGGGAGAGATGCTCTCTAATACAGTGAGAGCTTTACCCATATTGCCAGCCTTAACAAATAGCTCAGCTGCGGTCAGTTGGTACAGTTGTTGTTGCGGTGCTATGCTGCTTGCCGCCTGAGACAGGGCATTATCAGCCTGTTTCGTGAGTGTTTGGGTGGGCGCGATACTGGGCTTACTAGTTCGGGGTTGCCCAACACATCCGCTCACCATCAAAGCCAGCAAGCATAGAGCAGTTATTGTGATCCGAATTTTAAGCATAGGTGTCAGTTCTTATGGCAGGTGAATTGTATGTGGTGGCCACGCCTATAGGCAATTTGGGGGATATGGTACCTCGTGCAGTAGATGTTCTCCATGCAGTTGATCTCATCGCTGCTGAAGATACGCGTCACAGCGGTCGCTTGTTGAAACATCTGGGGGTGGAAACGCCTCTGACTCCCTACCATGATCACGGTGGTGATAAGCAGCTGCAACGAATTATCAGTGCGCTAGAGTTTGGCCAGAAGGTGGCATTGATCTCTGATGCGGGCACTCCGCTTATTTCTGATCCTGGTTATAAGCTGGTCAGGGCAGTCCGGATACTCGATATTAAGGTTATTCCCATACCGGGCCCCTGTGCTGTTATTGCTGCGCTTAGCGCTTCGGGTATGCCCAGTGATCGCTTTTCTTTTGAGGGGTTTCCCCCTCACAAATCATCTGCTCGCATAAAAAAATTTGAGCGTTTGATCAAAGAGACGCGCACCCTGATTTTTTATGAGTCTCCCCACCGCATTCTAGATACTCTTGCCGATATGGCGGCAGTCTTTGGCTCAGAGCGTGAGGTGGTTATGGCTCGGGAGTTAACCAAGACTTATGAGACATTTCTTTCGGGATCGTTGATGGGTGTTCATCAGCAGGTAACCGATGATCTCAATCAGCAAAAGGGAGAAATCGTGTTGATTCTTCGGGGTGCTGATGAGGCTGAGCTGTCCCCTGACAATGATGAGCAGGATCGTGTTCTAACGTTGTTGTTGGATGAGCTGCCCCTGAAGCAGGCTGCAGCACTGGCCGCCAAGGTTACTGGTGGGCAAAAAAATGCGCTTTATCAGCGAGCCTTGGAGTTAAAAGAGTAGTATCAATGTGGCATCGTTTAGGCGTTGCTAGCAAGGGCGATGGTGTCGGGGCTAATTTGCCTGAAGGCTGTTGAGTCTTCGTCGGGGCGCCTTTTTTCGCACCACTGTGCTATCCGGGTGAGATCTATTTTGTCTCTTCGGTAGTGAGCGCCATTCATTTCACATATACCTAATCCGTGAGCTGCAGCCTGAATATAGTTGCGGGTATCCCTCAGCGTGGCGATAACGGGTAGTCCCAGTTGTTCCGATAGCTGATCGATTTGCTTTTTAAGTAGGGTAGTCTTTGGGCTTCGGTTGAAAATCAGGGCAATATTTTGTTGGTTGGGTAGGCTGCGCCGTATTTGCTGAACTGTATTAGCAATAGCATGAAGATCAAACTCATTCGACAGGACCGGAAGCAGAATAGCACTGGCTTCTTTCAATAGCGGATTGAGGCTGATTAAGTCAGGTCTTGCTGGTGTGTCCAGCACCAATACATCGGTGTTACGGGGCGGTTGAATTGCCCAGCTTCGAGTGACGTTGTGGGGGCAATTATGGGCGTCTACAAGTTGTATCTCAGCTGCTTTCTCCGGGCGCTTATGGGCCCAAAAAACGCTGGAACCCTGAGGGTCCAAATCCATTAAAGTTGTTATCTCGCCCTGATTACTGAAATAACTGGCCAGGTTGGTCGATAGTGTTGTTTTTCCACAACCGCCTTTAGGGTTCATTACGACGATTCTCAGCATTATAGGTACTCGGATAATTTTTACGTAGTTGTCAGAGTAGCGGAGAAACTGACACTTAAATATCGACTCGGTCATAAATTCCAAATGTGAGCGGGTACCCTGACCCTATCTTGAGGCGTGTAACATTTTATTTTCAGGCGGTGTTTCGTGATACCCTTGCCGCGGGAGTTGGCTGGACAGTCGCCGCTTCGTTTTCTCGGTATTTCCTTAGGTGATATTGGGTTGCGTCGGGGAGGAAAGTCCGGGCTCCATAGGGCAGAGTGCCAGGTAACCCCTGGGGGGCGTGAGCCTACGGAAAGTGCAGCAGAGAGCAGACCGCCGATGGCCCCACTTTCTTCATAGAGAGCGATGGCACAGGTAAGGGTGAAAGGGTGCGGTAAGAGCGCACCGCGCAGCTGGTAACAGTCTGTGGCATGGTAAACCCCACTCGGAGCAAGACCAAATAGGAGTCCTTTGGCGTGGCCCGCGCTGGACTCGGGTAGGTTGCTTGAGGCACATGGTGACGTGTGCCCTAGAGGAATGACTGTTCACGACAGAACCCGGCTTACAGGCTAGCTCTCAATATGCCAGAAGTCCCCGGAAAGGGGGCTTCTGGCTACCTTCTCCACACCCCCTATTCCGAGGTGGTTCTACCCTTTCAATATTTTTAATCCGTAAAATTCAGCGTCTACCTAGCGGGGTTCAATTGCTAGAAAATGCTGGAATATCATACATTTTAATATGATTGAGCAGCCAGAAATCTAGATAACCACCTATTATAGATGTGATCTGGATTGCGCGGGGTTGATGATTTTTCCTGTAGGACAGCACTTCTTGCTTTCTTTTAGAGGGGAAGATGATTAAATATTGATCACTATAGCTTAAGCCTTCCCCCTTTTTATACCTAAAATGTCTTTTAGTTAAAGCATCACTTTAAGTGATAATTCTAGCGATATGTTTTGCCTAGCGATATATTTATTCTTATCTTGTTCAGTTGGTCGATTGTTCGCAAGTTATTGAGTTTTCTGCACATTTTTCATGATTCCAGCCCTTTTTTTGCCTTGACTTTGGCTTTTGTCAGCATATAGTGGCCAAAGTGGGGAAAAGTGGGGCAAAGTGGTTTTTTGCCTTCAGAATAATAAAATTGGGTGAGAACATTGTTTAGAGGCAATAACGAAATCAACATGGATACCAAGGGGCGTATGGCTATCCCCTCACGGTACCGTGAGGCTCTCGCCCCCCCCAGTAGTGGCTGCCTTGTTGCCACTATCGATATACAGGATAAGTGCCTACTTATCTACCCTCTTCACGAATGGGAAAAGGTTGAAGCGCAGATCGCAGAATTGCCTTCATTTAATCCTACCACTCGTAAATTGCAGAGAATCCTTATTGGACACGCCCGTGAAATGGAGCTGGATGGTAACGGACGAGTGTTGATTCCGCCGGAGTTGCGGCAGTACGCACAATTGGAGAAAAAAGTGATGTTGGTGGGGCAGCGTCATCGTTTTGAGTTGTGGAGCGTGGAAAACTGGAATGCGGGACGAGATGACTGGCTGGCAACGACCAGCGGTGATCTTGAGATTCCAGAAGAAATGCAGTCCCTCTCATTGTAATGCAGGGGTAAGGGGTTATGTCGGGACAAGATGAGCATACGACGGTTTTGCTCAGTGAGGCAGTAACAGCTCTTGTTACTGACCCCGATGGTTTTTACGTGGATGGTACGTTTGGCCGTGGTGGCCATTCAGCATTGATTTTATCCAAATTAAGCGAGTCCGGTGCTCTGATGTCTGTAGACAAGGATCCCGATGCTTGTGTTGTGGCGAGTAAAAAGTTTTCTCAGGATTCTCGGTTTGAAATTGTACAGGCATCCTTTGCTGATTTGGTTGATCTGGCGGCAGAGAGGGGCATGACGGGTCGTGTGTCCGGGGTGCTGCTGGATTTGGGGGTGTCATCCCCACAGCTGGATGACCCTGAGCGAGGGTTTAGTTTTTTGCGTGATGGGCCGCTGGATATGCGAATGAATCCCGATGAGGGAATCAGCGCTGCCGAATGGTTGGCTTCAGCAAAGGAAAGGGACATCTCGCGAGTATTGAAAGACTACGGCGAAGAGCGATATGCGCGGCGAATTGCACGGGCCATTGTTGAAGCTCGAGAAGAGGAGCCGATTACTCGTACTGCGCGGTTGGCCGCCATTGTTAAGGAAGCTAACCCATCATGGGAGAAAGGCAAACATCCAGCTACTAGGGCATTTCAGGGGATCCGGATTTTTATTAATCGAGAGCTTGAAGATCTCGAGAAAACATTGGCTGGCGTGCTAGATGTGTTAGCAGTAGGTGGTCGTTTAGTGGTCATTAGCTTCCACTCTTTAGAGGACCGTATTGTTAAGCGTTTTATTCGGGAGCAGGAGCGCGGCAAGCCTTTGCCAAAAGGATTTCCCATTATGGAGAAAGACATTTTTCGCCCGATGCGTTCAGTGGGTAAGGCGGTCAAACCTAGCGGGGATGAAGTTTCTGTGAATGTGCGTGCCAGAAGCGCGGTGATGCGAATTGCAGAGAAAGTGGCTTAGGCGAAGGAGGCTGGGATGAGGTCTGCGGCTGGGTCGGGTTGGATGTTACCAATGATGTGGCTGGCCGTCATTTTGTCGGCATTGTCGGTGGTATACGTCAGCCATTTGTGTCGGCAGTTGTATAACGATTTGTCCCAGTTGGAGCAGGAGGCGAATGCGTTTCAGGTGGAGTGGGGTCGCTACTTGTTAGAGCAAAGTTCGTGGGCGTCATTAAGTCGTATCGAGCAGCTAGCGAAGACTCGTCTCGATATGCGAGTGCCGGGGGCGGAAGAAATTATTGTGATTCGACCATAAAGGGTTTGGGGTAATAACCGAGTGACTATGAAGCAGGCCAAAATAACCATATCCCGCTGGCGCTACCTATTGTTGGTGGGGGTGCTGTTTATGCTCCCGGTGGCCGGATTGTGGCACATTGCTGGGCTTCAGGTTTTGACTGATGTGGATAAGGGTTTTCAGTTTTTGCAGGGTCAGGGTCTCGCGCGTACGGTTCGTACAGAATCTATTCCAGCTTACCGTGGTGTGATTACGGATAGTCGAGGAGAGCCACTGGCAGTGAGTACGCCAGTCGTCACGTTATGGGCCAACCCTCAGGTGATAGATAGCACCTCACCGGGTCTCACTGGGTTAGCCAAACAATTATCAATGAGTCGTGATGAGTTGCAGCAGCGACTATCGAGATATTCCAATAAAGAGTTTATGTACTTGGCACGTCAGATGACACCAGAGCAGGCGGAACAAGTACTTCGTCTGGAAATTCCCGGTGTTTATGGTCAGGACGAGTACAAACGGTTTTATCCTGCGGGTGAAGTGACCTCCCAGCTGGTGGGTTTTACCAATATCGATGATCGTGGACAGGAGGGTATGGAGCTCGCATTTGATGAGCTGCTTACAGGTGTGCCAGGCGCCAAAAAAGTGCTGAAAGATTTGAAGGGTCGGGTAATTAAAGACCTGACGTTAGTTCGTAGTGAAAAGCCGGGTCAAAACCTGGCACTTAGTATCGATCTTAGGCTGCAATACATCGCATACCGAGAGCTGAAAGCTGCTGTGGTAAAACATCAGGCTGCCTCGGGATCGGTGGTGATGTTAGATGTGCAGACGGGAGAGATTTTGGCGATGGCCAATCAGCCCTCCTTTAACCCCAATGACCGCAGTCGGATGAGTTCGGATTCATTGCGCAATCGTGCCATTACTGACCTGGTAGAACCTGGTTCCACCATGAAGCCACTGACAGTGCTGGCGGCACTGGAGAGCGGTAAGTTTGTTCCAGAGACGGTCATCGATACCAATCCAGGGTCTATTAGGGTGGGCCGAAAAACATTTTACGACCACCGAAACTATGGGCTTATTGATCTGACCACATTGCTGATGAAGTCGAGTCAAGTTGGTGTGACTAAGCTGGCTCTTCAGCTGGACCCTACCCATGTGCGGGATATGTTTTTTCGGATGGGGTTGGGGCAAAGCCCGGGGACAGGGTTCCCGGGTGAGAGCCCAGGAAGCCTGCCTGAGCATCGACGCTGGAAGCCCGTAGAGCGGGCTAATTTTGCGTTTGGGTATGGCCTGTCGGCTACTGCATTACAGCTGGCCCAAGCCTATGCAGTGTTAGCCAGTGATGG
>DRHD01000236.1 GCA_011049795.1 Porticoccus sp. | reverse complement strand
CCTGGCCACCACCCAAAGTTGAGGTGTCGGCGGCAGCGCCACCACCCAGTACCGAGGAGCCGTTGCCGGCAGCTGAAGTGCCAGAAGAATCATTGGTTAAAAAGTGGTTGGGTAAAGGCTCGATACTGGCCGTTACCCTTGCAGCTATAGTAGGCATTGGTGGTTATGCTCCTGAGAGTTTCCTCACCCATTTCACGGTCTTCGTGTTGGCCTGTTTTATCGGCTGGCAGGTGGTCTGGAATGTGACGGCTTCGTTGCATACCCCTCTGATGAGTGTGACTAATGCCATTAGTGGGATCATCGTCATTGGTGCCATTCTGCATTTGGTTCAGGCCGGGAACGCAGGGGTCGGCATCATGTCCTTTGCGGCAGTGTTGATTGCAACAATAAATGTAGCGGGCGGGTTCAGAGTGACCCATCGTATGCTCAAAATGTTTCGCAAATAGGAGACACAGATCATGAGCGCAGGATTTGTCAGTGTGGCCTATGTTGTGGCCAGTGTATTATTCATTCTCAGCCTTGGTGGGTTGAGTCATCAAGAATCAGCAGGACGCGGTAATTACTTCGGAATAGCCGGCATTGTTATCGCTTTGGTTGCTACCATCGCCAGTGTCAGCATGGGCGCTAGTACTATTGCCTTTGTCGTTATAGCCCTTCTCATTGGTGCTGGTGCAGGGTTGTTTCTTGCTAATAAAGTAGAGATGACCCAGATGCCCCAGCTTGTGGCTTTACTGCACAGCTTTGTTGGTTTGGCTGCGGTGTTTGTTGGGTTCTCAGGTTATCTCGACCCGTTGGTGATTACCCACGGCGCAGAACACACCATTAAGCTGGTAGAGGTATTCCTTGGTGTCTTTATTGGTGCCATCACCTTTACCGGTTCTCTGATTGCCTGCGGCAAGCTGGATGCTCGTATTTCCAGTGCCGCTTTAACCCTGCCGGGTCGCCATCTCATGAACCTGGTGGCACTGGGTCTTACGGTGTTATTGGGTGCGTGGTTCCTTGGAGCAGACAGTGTTTCTGGAGGCATACTTCCACTGATCATCATGACGGCCATAGCCTCAGTTTTGGGTATCCACCTGATTTTGGCCATTGGTGGAGCAGATATGCCAGTGGTGGTCTCTATGCTTAACAGCTACTCCGGTTGGGCCGCAGCATCTATTGGCTTTATGTTGGGTAATGACCTGCTGATCGTGACCGGTGCTCTGGTGGGTAGTAGTGGTGCTATTCTGAGTTACATCATGTGTCGGGCAATGAACCGTTCGTTCATGAGCGTTATTCTGGGTGGCTTTGGTCAGACGACGAGCAGCTCCGCTGCTGTAGTTGATTCGGACCAGACTGTACAAGAGACCTCTATAGAAGATCTCTGTGAAGAATTAAACATGGCGGAATCTGTCATTATCGTACCGGGTTATGGTATGGCTGTAGCCCAAGCCCAAAGTGCGGTGGGTGAAATTACCAAGCTGTTGCGAGATCGCGGTGTTACCGTTCGTTTTGGTATCCACCCAGTGGCCGGCCGATTACCAGGGCATATGAATGTACTATTGGCTGAAGCCAAAGTGCCTTATGACATTGTGCTGGAAATGGATGAGCTTAATGATGATTTCCCAGCCACAGATGTGGTTCTGGTGATTGGAGCTAATGATACCGTTAATCCTGCGGCTATGGATGACCCAACAAGCCCCATTGCCGGCATGCCGGTTATGGAAGTTTGGAAATCTACTCAGGTAGTAGTGTTCAAACGTGGCATGGCCGCAGGTTATGCTGGTGTTCAAAACCCACTCTTCTTTAAGGAGAACACCCGTATGTTGTTTGGCGATGCGAAGGAAAGTATTGATAAACTACTGGGCGTTCTGCGCTCAGCCTGAGATCTTCAAACTGGAGTTGGCTACCCCCGGAGTCTCCGGGGGTAGCCAGTTTATCTATTTAGAACCACAGTTCTTTAGAGTTTCTTATCTAAACCTCTATTTTTACCTCTACAGTATTCCGCATAGTATTTGGCTCAGTAAACCGTGAGTTTGTTTTTGTTACTTCATAGTGATCAAGTGATTTTTGTTCTCATTTGAGATAGCCTCTATTTAAAGGTAAGCATGTGGTTTGTGAGGGTAGGGTTGCCCCCCAGGATGTTTATTAAAAACTATGCGTAGGGAACGGATCAGTATCATTGCTGGTCAATAAAAACGGATGGAGGTGTTTAGCTTAAAATGGGTAAAGTGTC
Source organism: Porticoccus sp. (assembly GCA_011049795.1). The sequence continues at coordinate 18,667 of DRHD01000236.1, read as the reverse complement.
CTCTCATTGTATTCGTTTTCGTCTTGCTATCTCGTCAGAGAGATATTTGGCGTACTACCAAGGAAAAGCTCAAAATATAGTGGTGCGCTCTGAGGATAATAGAAACATCAAATTTCCAGCCAGTGCAGTCAGAGGTTTCCTCACACATGATGGGGTGTTTGGTTTATTTGAAATTCAGTTTGATGAAAATCATAAGCTTATAGGAGTAAAGCAAGTAACCTCGTGACGCCATTTTCTTGCTAGCTAGTCTGTGTTTTATTGGCAATAATTGGGGCTAGTTCATAATCTTGTTTTGCAGCGGTGTGTGTATGGAAAAAATTACTTGGCTCCCTAGTTATGAAGTGGGTATTGCTGTAATTGATCGGCAGCATCAGAAAATTATCAGCGTTATCAATAAGCTTATTGATGGTGGCACTGCTATTACCGTTGATTCTGAGGTGTTATCCCAACTGCTTTCTGAGTTAACAGCCTATGCAAGTGAACACTTTTCTACTGAAGAAGATTTCTTTGTAGCTTGTGGATACTCAGGGGCGTCTGGCCATATACAGGAACATAAGAGGTACCGCTTAAAGATTGCCTCTCTATGTCAAGATGTCATGTGCCATGAGGAAAATGCACCAGTTGAGCTACTTAAATTTCTTAGTACGTGGTGGGTAGAACATATATTAAAGGAAGATTTAGATTTCAAAAAATGTGCCCGTATGCAGAATAAAGCATGCCGGTGAATACTCTTCTAGACAAGTAATGATGGATAGTTTGATGCGGTCTTTCATTGGTTGGCCATGAGCCTTGCTATTTTATACATCCAAAGATACACCCTATTTTTTTACTTTAATTCAGCAACTCCATTCACTGTAGATAAAAGAAGCTATTTGTATAGAGCTTTCTGGCAGTCCAAGCCCGTTATATTTTTGGTAAATAAGAAACTCTATCTGGTAGGTATAAATTTTACAAAAATAGAGGGTGTAGGGCTTCTATCTCTGGAATGACATACAGCCATGTAAGGCATCAATTAACTAAGGTCAATTCCCCGATAAGCTAGTTAAGCAGGCACAGAACAAGTTTTTAGGCTTGATATGCGTCAACTAACCTATTTTTTCTCTCTGTAGTTTTTTTACGACCTGTAAAGTTACTGCATTTTTCTGTATGATCGGCACCCAGAATTTATAAGATCTAGCCTATCAGTGACCTGTCGTTATTTTGAGGTTATTTAGACGATCAAAGAGGGAATGACATGACCGACCAAAAATCCAAGATCATTTATACGATTACCGATGAAGCACCAGCCCTGGCAACATATTCCTTGCTTCCTATTATTAATACATTCACAGAAGCTGCTGGTGTAGAAGTCGAAACCCGTGATATTTCTCTTGCAGCACGAATTATCTCGACTTTCCCTGAAAACCTGGCCGATGATCAAAAAGTACCTGATACTCTTCAGGAGCTGGGCGAGCTGACTCAGGACCCAAATGCCAATATTATCAAGTTGCCGAATGTCAGTGCTTCGATTCCTCAGTTGATTGAGGCTATCGCAGAATTACAGTCTCATGGTTACAACATTCCAACATACCCTGAAGCGTCAAAAAATGCCGAAGAAGAAGCGATCAAAGCAAAGTATTCAACCGTACTGGGGAGTGCAGTAAACCCGGTTTTACGTGAAGGGAACTCTGATCGCCGCGCTCCTGCCGCAGTGAAACAATATGCACGTCATCATCCTCATTCCATGGACAAATGGAGCCAGTCATCCAGAACACACGTTGCCCATATGCGTGGTGGTGATTTTTATCACAGCGACATCGCCATGACGATGCCTAAAGCAGACAGCCTTAATATTGAACTCGTTGAGGATGGCGGCAAGGTCACCGTTCTGAAAGAAAATATTGCTGTGCAGGAAGGCGAACTCATCAGCGCTATGTTTATGAGCACAAAGGCGCTGCGTAAGTTTCTGGATGAGGAAATGGAAGGGGCCAGAAAAGCCAATATGCTATTTTCTCTGCACCTAAAGGCTACCATGATGAAGGTGTCTGACCCGATCATCTTCGGCCATGCGGTCACTGTTTATTACAAAGATGCATTTGAGAAATATGCCGAAACATTAAAAGAGTTGGATGTTAACCCCAACGATGGTGTCGGCAGCGTGTTGCGGAAAATTGATAATCTACCCTATTCAGAACGTGTAGAAGTTGAAGGTGCTTTCCGTCAATGTTATGAAACCCGCCCGGAAATGGCGATGGTTGATTCCGATAAAGGCATCACCAATTTGCATGTACCCAGTGATGTGATTGTCGATGCCTCCATGCCTGCCATGATTAGAAGTGGCGGTATGATGTGGAACGCCCACGGTAAGTTGAAAGATACCAAAGCGGTGATTCCCGATAGCTGTTACGCCACTATTTACCAGGAAGTGATTAACTTCTGCAAGCATCATGATGCCTTTGACCCCACCACAATGGGTACCGTCCCTAATGTCGGCTTGATGGCTCAAAAAGCGGAAGAGTACGGTTCACACGATAAAACCTTCGAGGTCCCAGCTGATGGAACCATGCGTATTGTTGACCAGGACGGTAATGTGCTGCTTCAGCATGAAGGCGTAGGGAAAAGTGATATCTGGCGTATGTGTCTGGCTAAAGATGCCCCTATTCAAGATTGGGTAAAACTGGCGGTAACACGTGCTCGTGCTAGCGGCATGCCAGCAATCTTCTGGCTGGATGAGAAACGTGGTCACGATACTCAGATGATTAAAAAGGTAGAAAAATACCTGAAGGACCACGATACAAAAGGTCTAAGAATTCTGATTTTGTCACCCGATAGAGCGATCCGTTACACCATGGAGCGTTTGAGACACGGTAAAGATACTATTTCTGTTACGGGTAACGTATTGCGTGATTACCTGACCGATTTGTTCCCCATTCTGGAGCTGGGTACCAGTGCGAAGATGTTATCTATCGTGCCCTTAATGGCGGGTGGTGGGCTATTTGAAACAGGTGCCGGTGGTTCAGCTCCGAAGCACGTCCAGCAGTTTGCAGAAGAAGGTCATTTACGCTGGGACTCACTGGGTGAGTTTTTGGCGCTAGCGGTTTCGCTGGAAGATATAGCGGTTAAAACTGGCAACCCTAAAGCGCAGATACTGGCCAATACACTGGATCAAGCTACGGGTAAGTTTTTAGAAAACAGCAAGTCACCTTCACGTAAAGTAAGGGAATTGGACAATCGGGGTAGTCATTTCTATTTGGCACTCTATTGGGCGCAAGCATTGGCTGAGCAAACAGAGGATACTGATCTTCAGGCTACCTTTGCCAGGTTGGCGAAAGCGCTTAGTGATAATGAGACAAACATTATTGATGATCTAAATAATTGTCAGGGGAGTCCCGTTGATATGGGTGGTTACTACCAGCCAGATGCTGAAAAGGTTGAGAAAGCCATGCGTCCTAGTGCTACGTTGAATAATCTGTTGAGTAACGCACTTTAAGTTGTATTGAGATGCCAATATAGATTATTGATTAGTCTTTGCTAGCATTAATAGGCCCCCAGTCACTGACTGGGGGCTTTTTTATTTTAGAGGGTTCGTTTTTCTAAATGTTGGTATTACTGGAGGCTGACACCTTTCTTTAGTGAACATTGATCGGTGAATTTACATAAAATCTCTGATTCATTTTTTGGATAAAAACGCTATAAATACAAACACTTTTATTTGACACTAAATATCTTCAGGCCTAGTAGAATCAAAAAAATATTCCCATGAAATCAAAGGGCTTTGGTGAAAGTCCCTTTTGTCGGTAGTGGTATTCTTGTGTTAATTTACTTTATGATTTAATTACAACCATCATCTTTTACATAGATATGACCGTTATTAAATATAGATGTGATTTCTATAAAATATGGACTAATGTTACTTTGTTGGCCTACAACTTGAGGTAGTCCATACCTATAAATGGAGATATGACATGGTGCGGCTAGGTTTTTTAATTCTGTTTTCGACGATTCTTTTCTCTGTTGGAGCGACAGCAGATACCCTAGAGCTTACTAATGGTAAAACCATGAGTGGTACCTTTGTGGGGCGAGAGGGTGAGAGTATTCGTTTCGAGGTCGATGGAATCATAATGACTGTCCCTGCCGCTAACGTAACTAATATTTCTATTGGCGCGGCTGCTGCTGCACCTGCGGCTTCAGCCCCAGTTGCTACACCCGCACCTGTACCAGTAGTGGCTGCCCCTGCCCCAGCTCCAGCCCCAACAGCAAAGCCAACGGTTGAAGCTGGTAGAGCGCTGACTATTCGACTGAAGGAAACACTGACAACAGGTAAGCAAGGACCCGGTTATAAGTTTACCGGTACGCTAGAAGGAGCTTTAGTTGTTGATGGCATCACCGTGGCTCCAATGGGAAGTCTGATTTACGGTCTTGTGCAGAAAAGCAAAGCGTCTGGTCGAGTAGTGGGAAGTGCTGAAATGCTACTGACATTAACTGATATTCAGATCAATGGAGAGTTAAAACCCATCGTGACCTCCGCTCTTAATGCAGTTGCTGCAAAGAGTACTGGGCGTACTTCAGCAGGACGGTTGGCTCGTGGCGCAGCCATTGGTGGTTTAGCGGGAGGTAAAAGTGGTGCACGTACCGGCGCTAAAATTGGTGGAGGTTTGGCGATTCTCTCAGGTGGAAACCAAGTGAGTATTCCATCGGGTACATTGTTGGATTTCCGTTTGGCTCAGAATTTCACGCCCTGATTTTTTTTGTTATTTGAAATTGTACTGAAAAACCTACGAGCTAATTATCTATGACCATAAAGAACGCCATGTTACATATTCTAGTATCCCCCCGGCAAAGGGATACTGGCACGTTTAATTTTGTAGTGCGTAATGCATCAGGAGGTAAGTATGTCCAGTAACCGTGGGATGACGATCTATTTTACTGATGGAAACAAAGCCTGCTTTGATTTTCCAGAACAGATGAACCCTTCCACCGTAACGAAGCAGACGGAAGATCTCTTAAAAGGTCAGTACATTATGATCGAGGCAGATGGGGGATTGTTTCTCTACCCGCTCTATAACATTAAATCCATACAGATATATCCAGTACCTGATGTACTACCAGCTAATGTAGTAAGGAATGCAAGGCTGTTGTCATAAGGGCTTTCTTACTGCCGATACGCTTTTTTGTATCTGGCGCCCAGAGATGGAATCGAACCGCCGACACGAGGATTTTCAATTTGACTGATGATTTTAATTAACCATTAATAATCAGTTACACACGGCGTATTGCCTGGTTTGTTTATGCTGTTCGCTGTATGTAGCGTATGTTTAATCGAATTTGATCGGGTCACATTGACGCAGAGCCGACATCTAGCTGTATCAAATCTACACTAGAATACTAAAGTGGTACAAGATCATACCGGTTATTGTGACGTTAGATTCGAAGACGCCTTTACTAGCATATGGGAGTAGAGTATGGATTTATATGAGCTGCCTTTTGCAAAAATAATTATTCTTCGCAAGGATATCGCCGAAGTGATTGTTAATGAAGGGGTTGAAATGGACGAGGGGATGATAGACCAATACCATGATTTTTTGCTTTCGCATTTGCAGGCACCATTTTCTCTGCTCGTTAATAAGGTTAATTCCTATACGTATGACTACCCTGCCCAAAAGAATCTGGCTACGTTGAAAGAAATAAATGCAATGGCCGTGGTCACCTATAATCGAATGGCGGAAATTACCACGGGATTTCTGGCTGCATTACCGCGGGATGTTGAATGGAATATAAAGATATTTTCAAATCGTGACGATGCTTTGTCATGGTTGGTGTTGGAGCAAGAAAAACCTAACAAGGCAATTTAATATGGATGCATTTTTGGTTCGCGACACTCACTACAAATGCGTCAGTTAATTGAAACGTTATATTTTAAAATGACTCACGCAACTGAATTTGAAAAAGAAATAATTCAGGACTAAGAGTAACAGGCAACACCAATAATCTGTCAGAGCCTATCGGCCTGAACCTGGGGACATTTAATTGAGTTTATTGATACTAGATGTTAACTAATCTTGTTCGACTACGCAGGCATCTGCTGTTTTACAGATCACATCAAAGTCGACCGCGACTAATCGCGACACTGAGCATCAATGTGCAGGTTACAGCGGTGATACAGATTATTTATGCTTGATTCTGACAGGGCAGGCTGTGGAAAATAATCATTTAATTTAGGGTTTTAATCCGATATCTTTCATCTTTAAACTGCTACACGATAGATGAGCTAAGAAGTCTTTTTTCGATTGCTGAAAACAGCAACCGTCTATTCGAGGAACATTATGAAGTCTGAAAATGAGAATGAAAACATTCACTTACTGTGGCCGACACCGATCCTGCGGAAGAAGTTTGATCAGCACGAAACGGTCAATCCGAAACTTGTCGAGTTATTCACTGAACATCGCCGAGCAGATAAACAGCCGCATACCGCGGTCTATGCCAGCAGTGATGATCTGTTGCAGCGGTATAACAATGAGGCGCTGCATGAGCTATTTGGTTTTATCTCAAACTCGGTATTTGAGGTTGCCAGCGCCATGAACGGTGAGATGTGGCAAAGCAGTCGCTCAAGCAAGATGAACATGAACGTGGTCGGTGCCTGGTTTCAGATACAAAATGGCCAGGGTTATCACGAGGTGCACAACCATGGGAATTGCAGTTGGTCCGGCGTTTATTATGTCCAGGTCGACGAAGAAAAAAAACGTGAACGCAACAAAGAATTGGGTGCCATGAATGGTGTTACCCGTTTTTATGGCCATCAGATGGATATCATCGGCGGTGCTTTTATGGACTCTGGCAATCTCTATCTGCAAAACACGGGCTTCGACTCAAAACCGGAAGAAGGTGTGTTGTGTGTCTTTCCCTCGCATCTTAAACATACCGCCATGCCCTATGTCGGTAAAAAAGATCGCATCATTGTTTCATTTAACGCCCAGGTAGCTGGCGACCAGGCGGATGAAGTATTGGATTACTCCTTTCAATAGCACGGCAGACTAACAAGCGCATGGGACACCAAACCGCTACGTGCTTTGCCGCCCCATATGCGGGAGTAATATACATGAAGAAAACCTAGGGTTAAGGTTTCGGTGGTCGTGGTGAAGGCCTCGAAAGCAGTTACTTGGTTGATGCGCTGTTTAGAACCTAGTTGACGGTAAGAAATAATATGAAGGTGGACACTTTGTGGTCACCACCCTTTTTTTGAGTAAAAATAATCGAAGCCCCAGAACCAAAGAAGCCCCGTATCTACTGAGCTGCGGGGCTTTTTAAGTGGTGCCCAGAGGCGGAATCGAACCACCGACACGAGGATTTTCAATTTGACTGATAATTATTATTAACCATTAATAATCAGTTGCTTACGGCGTATTTCCTTGTTCGTTTATGTTCTCCACTGTATGTAACGTATGTTTAATCGTATTTGATCTGGGCACAACCAGGCGCAGTTGAATACGTTATAAGCGATTTGCTAGACCCATAACACCGGAACTTCCACGGTTAACGACGTGGGTGTAAATTTCCGTCGTTGATTTTTTAAGGTCATCGATTATGATCAATAGCTTAATGATTGAATAAGAACATTGCACGGAGGCTTGTTTTGTCAGTAATCTCACCTCTTGATAAATCTGTTAATCACTTGATTTTAAGTCAAAATCCACGCCTGTCTGCATCAGTTGCCTTCTGATACAGTGTCTTCTAGCTAAAAGGCCTCGGGGCTTATTAATTAACAAGTTATGCGTAGGAGTGGTATGCCACGACCTTTGACAACTGTATGTTTGTACAGTATGCTCTTGGAGCTGGTTTGTTTTCCGGGGCATTGAATATGCGGAGCTGTTTAGGTGGTTGTGATTTGGGTGGATGTATAGATTACGGCTCCAATGATAACTCTATATTTCGGGTTAGTCAGAATACTCATTGATAGTTCTATTAAGTTTGTCGCAAGATGAGGCCCTAGTGAATAGTGCCTAGGTATATAAATCAGCGATTAGCATGATGGAATCTTCAAAAAAAAGTAATAACGAGGTATTCTGAAGTCGGATTGGCGGTTTGCCGTGCGTGGCATCTCTTAGGGTGTCTACGCGGCTGGCCAAATGAGAAAAATGATTGTCTAGGGGTTGTGGAACATTAAAACAGTTGATTTGTTTTGTGGTTGTGGGGGTATGTCCAAGGGCTTCGAGTCTGCGGGTTACCAAATAGTGGCTGGAGTGGATAGCTGGGGGCCAGCTCTCGAAGTATATAAGAATAATTTTTCTCACCCTGTGTTGGACATGGACCTAGGTGACCCTGCAAGTTTGGAGGTTATTAAAGAATTAGCCCCAGATTTGATCGTTGGAGGTCCACCCTGCCAGGATTTCTCAAGTGCAGGCCCTAATAATGTTGCTAGTAAAAGAGCTAACTTGACGATTTCTTATGTGGATATTATTTGTGCCGTAAAACCAGAGTTTTTCGTGCTTGAGAATGTCCCGAGAATTAGGTATTCGGAAGTTTTTAAGGAGGCCGAGGCTCTGCTTAGGCGTTCTGGATATGGTCTGACTATAAAAATACTAAACGCTGCTTATTGTGGTGTCCCTCAGTCTCGTAAGAGGTTGTTTGTAATAGGACATCGTGGAGGAGAGGATGACTTTCTTCAGCAGGAGCTACAAAATAACTTGTCTGAAAAGCCGTTGACTCTTCGAGAACATTTGGGAAAGCAGTTGGATGTGGACTACTACTTTCGCATACCTACGAATTATCAGCGTAAGGCAATATTTAGTGTGGATGAGCCTAGTGTAACTATTAGAGGTATTGATAGGCCAATACCGAAGACTTACCAACGGCACCCGGATGATCCTGTACCTATTGGCGATAATGTTCGGGCACTTACAGTTTTGGAGAGGAGTTATGTCCAAACTTTCCCCGAGACATTTCAGTTTAGCGGAACTAAGACTAACTTGAATCAAATGATTGGAAATGCGGTTCCCGTGAAAATGGCGGAGCATGTTGCTAAAGCGATATTTAGATATAAAAGTGATATTGAATCAGGCCGCGCACAGAAGGCGGCACAGGCATGAAAGCAGTTGATTTGTTTGCTGGCTGCGGAGGTATGTCTCTAGGGTTTGAGAGTGCTGGGATAGAAATATTGGCCGCATTCGAAAATTGGGGGCCTGCAATAGAAACGTATGAGGCAAACTTTAAGCATCCGATCTTTTCTATCGATTTGAGCCAGGAGGAGCGTGCGATAGAGTTGATTGCGCCTTACGCTCCTGATTTGATTATTGGGGGGCCTCCTTGTCAGGATTTTTCTATTGCTGGTCGTGGGGTAGAGAGCGAGCGAGCAAATCTTACACTTTCTTTTGCGCGAATTGTGGCTGCAATAAAGCCTCAAATAGTAGTCATGGAGAACGTCTATAATATTGAGAAAAGTCAATCGCTCCCACAAGCGCTGGAAATTCTTGAGTCTGCAGGATACGGCATAACGAAAAAAATTCTCGATGCGAGCCTGACAGGAGTGCCACAAAAACGGCGTCGTTTTTTTCTAGTTGGAGAATTAGGACAGAAAAAAGATTTCTATGACGAAGCGTTAGATTCAAAATTAGCTGACCAATCCATGACGGTGCATGACTACTTCGGGACTACACTTGACACTCAGTATTATTATGCACACCCTAGAAATTATAAGCGTCGGGCAGTGTTTAGCATCCACGAACCAAGTTCAACCATAAGAAGAGTGAATCGTCCTATACCTTCGACATACAAAAGTCATCCTGCAGATAAGTCACCTATTAATTCGTCGGTGAGGCCTCTAACTACTAAGGAGCGCAGTATGATTCAGTCTTTTCCTCCATCTTTTGTTTTCCAGGGTACAAAATCTCAACAGGAGCAGCAAATAGGAAATGCAGTTCCTGTCAAACTGGCGGAATATGTAGCTAGCCGTATATTGGACGGTCGGAACTATGTTGAGTGTGAAAAGAGATTAGAAGCTTCAATTTAAAAGATTGGTAAATTTCTTTGCTAGTTCATAGCTAATACTGAGATAGCATCAGTTAATAAAATGTTAGATGGATGTAACTTGAATGAAGCTATCATGGACCCAAATCAGAGTTCGGGCTAAGAATTTTTCAGATGAGTGGCAAGATGCTGTTTACGAGAAAGGGGAAGCCCAGAGTTTTTATAATGACTTTTTTGAGATTTTTGGAATCAAACGGCGCACAGTTGCTCGGTTTGAGGAGCATGTAAGGAAATTAGATGACCGTTCCGGATTTATTGATCTTTTTTGGCCAGGGGTACTTCTAGCCGAGCATAAAAGCTATGGCGGTGACTTGGATAAGGCTGCCAAGCAGGCTGGCGCCTATTTCGATGCTTTGACCGAAAGCGATAAACCTCGGTATCAATTAGTTTGTGATTTTCAAAATTTTCAGCTTCTAGATCGGGATGCTGGGGTAGAGATATCATTCTCTCTCGACAAACTTCACCTTCATATTGAAAGCTTTTCATTTGTCCTCGGGAAACAAAAGCCACTATATGTTGTGCAAGAGCCAGTAAATTTGGCCGCAGCACAGCTTGTCAGTTCGCTCAGGGAGTCGCTCAAAAATTCCGGATATAAAGGACATTTTCTCGAGCAGTTGTTGGTCAGGTTGGTATTCTGCATGTTTGCAGATGATACCGGCATATTTGAACCGAGGGACCTCTTTCTCGATCTATTGGAGTCTCGAACAGAGGAGGACGGCTCCGATTTGGGAAGCTGCCTTTCATTGTTATTTCAAATATTAAATACTCCTGAGGGGGAAAGACAAGTAACACTTGATCAAGATCTGGCGTGTTTTCCCTACATTAATGGAGGTGTTTTTGCAGAAACATTATCGATACCTAGCTTTGATAGTGATATGCGAAATTGCTTGTTATCTGCCTGTAAATTTGATTGGTCGAGTATATCTCCTGCAATATTCGGAGCACTTTTTCAGTCAGTTTTGGATCCAGATGAACGAAGGCGGCTAGGAGGGCATTACACTTCAGAAGAAAATATACAAAAAGTGCTAGATTGCTTGTTCTTATCTGATCTACGCCAAGAGTTAGATGAAATATTAGCGTCTAGATCAAAGCAAGAGTCACGCCTGAGGCTAATGCAAACAAAGCTGGGCAAGTTAAATTTTTTAGATCCAGCATGTGGTTGCGGTAATTTTCTTGCTATTGCATATAGAGAGCTCAGGCTTCTAGAGCTGAGGATACTTGTCGAGTTGAACCGCACCGGAACGCTTGATCTTGAATCTTCCGATTTATCCGTGGTGGATGTTGATCAGTTCTATGGAATTGAGATAAGGGAGTACTCAGCTAGGATCGCAGAAACCGCTATGTGGATGATTGATCATGTGGCCAATGTACACTTAAGTCTGGAGCTTGGGACAGTGTATCAGCGTGTCCCCTTAATAAAGTCTCCCCTAATAGTTATTGCTGATGCGCTATCACACGACTGGACTGCAGTTTTACCATCCGATCAATGTGCCTTTGTATTTGGTAATCCGCCATATGGGGGCTCTAAGCGCCAGACAAGCGAGCAGCGACAGATCATTGCCTCCCTGGTTAGCTCCACGGGTGTAAGTGGAACGCTTGACTATGTTGCTGGGTGGTTCATTAAGGCTGCTGCGTATGTTCAAGAGACAGGTCGGATAGGGTTTGTAGCTACGAATTCCATAATCCAAGGCGAGCAAGCAGGGCAGCTTTGGCCCCTTCTCTTTGAAAGGCATCGCTTAGAGCTATCATTCGCGCATCAAACTTTTGCTTGGCATTCGAGTGGATCAGGTGGTGCAAATGTTCATGTGGTGATTATAGGGCTTGATAAGGCAAAGTTTGAACGTACCGAGAAATTGTTATTTCAGTATCCGGACATTAATGGTCATGGGGTTGGTATGTTGGTGGAAAAAATATCGCCTTATTTAATAATGGCGAATGATCTTCTGAATTCACATACTGTGGTTGCAAGTTCTAATCGTCCTATTAATGGAATGCCTAGAATTAAAATAGGCTCGAAGCCGATAGATGGTGGGTATTATATTATGTCTGCAGAGGAGAGGGCTGATTTGATTGCTCTTGAACCAGGTGCAGAACAATTTGTACGGCCGTTCATAGGTACAGATGAATTCTTATACGGGAAAGATCGATATATTCTATATTTGGAAAAGGCGTCACCGAGTGATCTGCGTAAGCTGCCACGAGTAAGGCAGTTAATTAAGAATGTTCGTAACTTTCGCTCTGGGTCTATTCCTAACAAAGCAGGCACAAGAAAAAGAAAATCTGGAGATGCATTAGCTGAAACCCCTACTAAGTATCATGTGACTCTTGTGCCCGATGCACCATTCTTAGTTATCCCAGAGGTTACCTCTGAGCTGAGGGAGTACGTGCCAATAGGTTGGCTGAAACCTCCTGCTATTCCCAGTAATCTAGTGAAGGTGTTGACGAATGCACGTATAGAGCATTTTGCATTACTTACATCTCGTATGCATATGGCCTGGCTTAGGGTGATAGGTGGCAGGTTAGAAAGTAGATACCGTTATTCGATATCTGTTGTATACAATAATTTCCCGCTTCCTTCGAGAAAAATACCCCCTTTGATAGGAAGACTGGCGATGCAGGTGCTTGAAGCTAGGAGCGCGTATTCAGAGTCGACACTTGAAGAGCTTTATGATCCGGATCTTATGCCTTCTATATTACGAGCCGCACACCGAAAATTAGATCTAGCCGTAGATAAGTTATACCGTGCTGCGGGTTTCACTTCAGATCTAGAAAGGGTGCAGTTCTTATTAAATTTATATGAGGAGCAATTTCTGGCATCTAGTTAAATCGTAAGGAGCTATTGATTGTGATACAGAATAAACTTCGAAGCCATCGTGGTGCTTACGCCTATCCTATTTGATCTAGTGCAATTGGCTTTTGTCTTGGATCGATGAGGGTTATGGTTATCGGAGATTAATTGTAGGTAGCTCGCCCCATCGTGTCGTGTAAGCAGGTGAGGTGTAGTTTTGACGCATTCTCCACTTCTTTGTTACTCCTTCTGCCTCTAGGAAAACTGTTCCTCTTCAATGTGAGCGATTGAGCTTGTCGACCATACTCATCAATTGGTCTGTCTTATGAGATTGTCCAAAAGTAAATAAATCGCCTTGAGAATGCTGTTTATCGCTTAATTCGAGCCAGCCTACGACAGCCTTATGGCTCGTTTCTTGTTTTTGGTGCGTAATTTCAGCCTGAAAACAGGGCTTAAGTCGAGGTTGAACGACCGGAAGTATTTCGGCATCCAGCGTTGATAATACCAGATACCTTCAGCGGCTCGAGTGATATAAAGTGAGCGTTGTTTTACCATATTCTAATGACCAATCTAATGGGTCACGAGTCAATGGCTATATTTGATAGTTTAAGTGTATGACAATAAAGGGTTTATTTTCATAAATGGTGCCCAGAGGCGGAATCGAACCACCGACACGAGGATTTTCAATCCTCTGCTCTACCGACTGAGCTATCTGGGCATTATCTTGTTACAAGTCTTGCTGCATACCTATGCGGCGAGAGGCGCGTATTAAACCTTCTCGCCTGTATATCGTCAAGGGCGTGATGAAAATTATTCTGATGGTGGGACGTAACCTTCTGCCTCATCAAATTCTGCACCGGAAAGGAACTTGGTTCGCTGTTCATTGAGGTAGGTTCTGGCCGTCATGTCCATCATATTCAAATGTTTTTCGTTGATTAGCCTAGTTTGGTGTTCGAGCCAGTCGCCCCAAGCCTGTTTAGAGATGTTTTCGTAGATTTCCTGTCCCTTTGGGCCGGGAAATGGAGCGGCATCAAGGCCTTCAAGTTCTTTATTTAATTTCTTGCAGTGAACCATACGTGCCATCGGTGTATCCCTTATTCAGTCAGTTGTTGCAGCAGCTGTTTTACCGGCTGAGCGGTGCCAATTTCTAGCGGTGAGCTAGGGTTATACCAGACTATGCCTGGGCTATCCATAATGGAAGATGCCAGTTTCGCATTGATTAGCACGGGGCGGTAATCCAAATGGAAGTGGCTGAAGGTGTGGCGCTTTTTAGGTAGTAGTTCCCAGTCTTCAATTTGGCAGCTTAGCTGGTTACAGACAATGGTGATGTCATTTTCTTTCTGACATTGGGGGAAGACCCAAAGCCCTCCCCAGAGTCCGCTAGCCGGGCGTTGTTCAAGGAGTATGTTTCCCTCAGGATTTCTAATAATCAGGAACAGGCACTCTCTAACGGGCTGTTCCTTGCGGGGTTTCTTTCCGGGATAACCCGTAGGGTTGTTGGCCTTGAATGCTTGGCATTCATTAGAGAGAGGACACTCTTGGCAGCGTGGTTTGGTGCGAGTACACAAGGTGGCGCCCAGATCCATAATGGCCTGAGTGTAGTCAGCAATCCTAGCGTTGGGGGTATGTTGCTCGGCGAAAGCCCATAATTGATGACTGACAGCAGTCAGTCCGGGCCAGCCATCAATGGCGTGATAACGGGCCAGTACCCGCTTTACATTCCCATCGAGGATGGAGGCTGGTTTTTGGAAGGCAATGGCACGGATGGCCCCGGCGGTAGAGCGACCAATACCGGGCAATGTTTCCAGCTGCTCAATGGTATCGGGAAAGATGCCGTCAAACTCGTTAATGATGGTCTGTGCCGTTTTGTGCAGGTTGCGGGCGCGGGCGTAGTAGCCCAGCCCGGTCCAGTGGTATAAGACTTGGTCTTGAGGGGCCTTGGCTAGAGTCTCCATGGTGGGAAAGCTGGCCATAAACCGTTGGAAGTACGGGATAACTGTGCTGACCTGGGTTTGTTGCAGCATAATCTCTGATACCCAGACTCGGTAGGCGGTGATGCCTTGTTGCCAAGGCAGATCCTTACGGCCATATTGATCAAACCAGTCCAGCAGTTGCTGAGAAAATGAGCTGCTCATTAGTTGTCGTTCACTATTCAACATTTACTACTGGCAGTATTCACTATTTGAAAATACCTTTTAGTAGACCTTCAATGACCTGCTGTTTAATATCTTTTTCTTCTTCCGGGGTAGCTTCTTGCGCTGTATCGGTGGAGACGTTTTCTGTTGATTCTGGTTTTTTCAGGAATTTGTCAAACAGCATCTTCTGAAGTTGTTCCTGTAACAGTTGGCTGATGAATTTTGAGTCTGGTAGGCAATTACCTCCGCCATCTTCTGCAAAAGAACCCCTACAGCGGAGAGGGATGTCCCTATTTTGAATTCGTTTGCTCTTCACTAAACAGCCAGTTTCAGAGGTCTTGTCTCCGTGAAGATTTGCGGTAATCAACATGTCGTAGTTCTCTTCAGCGAGAAAGACTGTGCCATTACCCGATATGGCCAAATTACCAAGGCCCGTGGTGAACCCCGGCAACAGGATGCGCTGATCGCGCCATTGGATATCACCCTGTAAATCCTTCAGTAGTGTGCTGTTTGGCCAGGTTTGGTTGGTGGAAGGTTGTTTCTCTATCAGCGCAGCCATTTCACAGTAACTACGCTCCACGTTGATATTGTCCACCTGGAGGTTTTTAACACTGAATTTACCATTGCCATTCACGTTGGCCATTAACACTTCCTGACTGTCGCCTTGGGTGGTGCCACTGAAATCCATGGTCAGCGTTCCGCGAACATCCGATTGCTCTGCCAGTGTGGACAGGGTCTGGTGCAGATCTATATCAACTAGCTGTTTGGTAAATGTCACAGAGGGGCTTTTCTTACCAAGGTTTGCCTTCATGGTTGTTTGGAAGCTGCCACCAAAAACTTGGCCTGATAAATCGGCAATATTGACGACCTTTCCATTGGCAAACAGATTGAGGTGGAGATTTTCGATGCGTATATCATCGCTGGTGAGGCTGGCAAGATTGAGCTCAATATGGCCCTTGCCGCCTTCTAGCAGCGCTAGTGGTGCCAGAATTGGAGAGAGCATAGCGGCTTGCGCATTGTTGCCCTCTTGGCTGTTCTTATTGCTGGTGGGTAAGGTTAGGTTATCGCCCTTTAAGAACATCTCCAGTTGGCGAGGATTCTCCAGCTTGAGCGATAGTTTGCCATTGAGGTTGAAGTTATCCAGCGCCAGTTTAAGGTCGTTCAATTGAATGGATTTTTCGGAGGCTGAAAACTGAGATTGAATGCTGACCTTGTTGAGCCCTTCGGGTGCTTCTATAGGCAGTTCAGCCAGAACCAGATTCTGAAGTGATAGTTCACCCGTCAGTAATGGAGCTGTTGTCAGCTGTTGACCTTTGATACTGCCTTTGATGTTGGCTGAGCCAAGTGTGCCTTCAACATTATTGAGGGTTAGGGAATCTGCCTGACCATCGTAAAGGGCGTCAAAGCTAAGATTCAGTGGCAGTTCGTTAAAACCATTCAGCGTTAGCTTTGCCCCTAATAGTGAAGCCTGTTGCTCCTCTAGCTGTAATTTAAGTTGGGTGTCCAGTGCAATGCTGATGGGATTGGGGTGGTCTGGCAGGGTAGTTGAAACCTTGAAGGTCACAGGGAAAGGCTGCCCATCGAGGTTTAACTTTTTACTGGTGAAATTTAATTGTTCGAGAATTCTATCTGGGGCGCCTGGCGTCACCAGTATGATGCGGCTATTTGTCAGGGCTAGCTGATCAATGGCTATCTCAAAGGGTAATTCAGTTGCTTCAGACTTCTGCGTTGCGGCGGCTGCACCCGGTAGCGCGACCACACTGGCAGCCTCTTCGGTAGTCTCTACTTTGATACTGGCGCCGTCGATGGTAATGGCCCGAAGTCGAATGGTTCGTGACAGTAGTGCTTTCCAGTCCAGAATAAAGTCTGCCTGCTCAAAACGTATATCCGGAATGCCTGCTTCTTTACCAGATAGAGAGGTAGCGCCTGCATGAACGGCCAGATTGGGATAGAAGGACCAGCGAAGGTCGCCCTCAATGGACAGTGCAATATCGTTTTGGCTGGCGAGCTTTTCCAGTTCTGGTTTGTAGGTGTTGGGGTCTGTGCCCAAAAGCAGGTAGGTCACGCCACCCACGACGATGATGACCAGTAGAAAAGCCACAGCAAAAAATAGTTTCAATACCCTCAACACACGCGCGCCCTTATATAAATTTTTTTATGAAAACCCAGTGATCATTGCGAGCAATTATCTTACTCGCAATGACCGGGATTGTTTACTTGAAAGTGACGTTGATAGTCAGCTTTCTATTAGAAGCTTAACCGTATACCCAGTTCCAAACTGCGGCGAGGTTCTGGTGCTATTTCTCGTAAAAAAGAGGTGGCATTACGGATTTCTTCATCCAGTAGGTTGTTGGCCTTGAGGGATAACAGCCAAGTACCATTTGCCGTATCCAGGTGATAATGGATGTGGCCGTCGAGCCGGGTATAACCATCCGTTTTTTCTTCAAAATCACCTGGATTATTTTGCTCTTCTACTTCCGTCAATTTCAGCTTGGTGCTCCACTGATCGGCTTGGTATCCCAGTGCAAGGCCATAACGGAGAGGCGGGATACGCGGAACATCGCCACTATTATCTAGTTCGGCGCGGACATGGTCGCCAAATAACTCTAATTGCCAAGAATCACTCAACGGGATGCCTATATTGGCTTCAACACCTTTGAAGCTCGCATCTTCTTGCTGGTACTGAAAAATAGACAGCCCTTCATCTGCATCCATAAGACCCGTATTTCTTTTAAAGATAAAGTCATTGATGGCGTTGTAGAACAGGTTGAGGTTCAGGTCTACAGCACCGCGATATTGATAGCCAAATTCGACGTTATGACTCGTTTCCTCATCGAGGTCAGGGTCGCCAATATCAAAACTTTCACTGGCGTGGTGTGGGCCAAAGGAGAGGAGTTCCTCGACAGCCGGGGCTCTCTGGGCATGGGTGAGGGACAGACTTAGGCTCTGATCGTCAGTCATTTGCCAGAGCCCACCTAAGGAGAGGCTTTGGGTGTTATGGCTGATCTCTGAGTCGTCTTCAGGGTCGATAGTCTGGCGGTCTACCCTCAGTCCCAATTCATAGCTCCAGTCCCCGTGATTAGTTTCTCCCACCCAAAAAATGCCGCCGTTGCGAATATCTGATTTTGGAATAAAGGCTTCGTCACCAATCGCGGCAAACTGGCGGTCTTCCAACTGTATTCCAACAGCGCCAGTCCACCCGGCAACCTCTTGGTGTAACAGTTCAACACGACCTTCAGTGGCTTCATTGGTAAAGCGAGTACCTTTTTCGCCACTTTCGATTTCCACATGTTCGTAGTCGTTGTGGCTGAGACGAAACCGGCCCAGTTCAAACCCCGGGAGTATGTCGGCCCACTCGGCTTTCAGGTCAAACCGGGTTTGTTCCATATCAATCTGAATCAGTTCGGGTGTCTCATCGTTACTGTAAGACTCCGGGGGAATACCGTAAAGATTTTCCATCTCACTGATGGAGATGCCTACAAAGCCTCGTTCCCCAATCCAGGATAAACCGGCAGTGCCCGTTGTGACTTGGGTATCGGTGTTATCGATATAGCCATGGGTGCGTTGGTTATCAGCGGGATCTTCTCCTGACTCGAGCTGCTGGGCATAACCCTTGATTTTGGTGTTGTTACTGTCACGGTAGAGCCCATCTAGGTGCCAGGCCAAGTTTCCCATGGGTGTTTCCGTTAGTGCACCTTCGAGTAGTATGACGGTGCTGTTCTGGTCGTTGGCTGTGTTGTGGCGG
>DRHD01000235.1 GCA_011049795.1 Porticoccus sp. | reverse complement strand
GCCATAGAGAAAAGCGAACAGTCGGGCGGCCCCACGCAGGGAG
The DNA here is from genome assembly GCA_011049795.1 of Porticoccus sp. The sequence continues at coordinate 6,429 of DRHD01000235.1, read as the reverse complement.
TGCATGATCGTGATTAATGCCATTATCAAGGCTTCCTTGCGTCATCGATTTATGGTGTTGATTGCCACCGTGATCATCGCGTTGGTGGGATTGTTTGCCTATAAAAATGCGCCGTTGGATGCGATTCCCGATCTTTCGGATGTGCAAGTTATTATTTTTACCAAATACCCTGGCCAGTCGCCGCAAGTTGTCGAGGATCAGGTGACGTATCCATTAACGACATCTATGTTGGCTGTGCCTAAAACCAAGGTGGTCAGAGGGTATTCATTTTTTGGTATGTCCTTTGTTTACATTATTTTTGAAGACGGCACTGATATGTATTGGGCGCGGTCACGCGTACTGGAATCCCTTAATTATGTCAGTGGGCGTTTACCGCAGGGCATTACGCCTACGCTAGGGCCGGATGCCACCGGGGTGGGTTGGATTTACGAATATGCGCTGGTGGATAAAACGGGTAAGCACGACCTGGCACAATTGCGTTCCCTGCAGGATTGGTATCTACGCTATCCATTACAGACAGTGGAAGGGGTTGCCGAGGTCGCGTCTGTCGGTGGGTATGTTAAACAGTATCAAGTGGAAGTCGATCCCAACGCGCTACTGCGATACAACATACCCCTGAACAAAATTAAGATGGCGATAAAAATGTCCAACAAGGACGTTGGCGGCCGACTCATTGAAATGGCTGAAACCGAGTACATGGTTCGAGGTTTGGGTTACATACAATCTATCGATGATCTCAATAGTATACCGGTCAGTGTTGATGCCGATGGTACCCCAATACGTCTGCAAGATGTTGCGCATGTTCACATTGGGCCTGAGTTGCGCCGAGGGGTTGTTGACTTGAACGGAGAAGGAGAGGTTGCCGGTGGTGTTGTTATCATGCGCTTCGGTGAAAATGCACTGGCGACGATTCAGGCCGTACGCGCCAAGCTCGATGAGTTGAAAGGCGGCCTGCCCGAGGGTGTAGAGATTGTTCCCGTGTATGACCGGGGCGACTTGATCGAACGCGCGGTTAAAAATCTCAATACATCATTGGTGCAGGAGCTGATCATCGTCAGTTTGGTGGTTCTGCTGTTTTTACTGCATGCACGTTCTGCCTTCGTGGCCATTATTACCTTGCCATTAGGTATTTTAATGGCCTTTATTGTGATGCGTTTTCAGGGGCTGAATGCGAATATTATGTCCCTGGGTGGTATCGCGATCACCATCGGTGCCATGGTCGATGGTGCTATCGTGATGGTTGAGAATGGCCATAGTCACCTTGCTGAAGCGAGTGAAAAAAAGGCGCGCGACAATAAAGGGCGTGAATTGACGCGGGAGGAACACTGGAAAACCATTGGTGAATCTTGTCAGGAAGTGGGTCCGGCGCTGTTTTTCTCTTTGATGGTAATTACCGTATCTTTTCTGCCAATTTTTACCATGCAGGCGCAGGAAGGGCGCATGTTCAGCCCGCTGGCCTTTACCGCGACTTATGCCATGGCGGCCTCTGCGATTCTGGCCATCACACTGGTGCCGGTCATGATGGGCTATTTTTTGCGTGGGAAAATCATTGACGAACATAAGAACCCTATTAATCGTGCATTACATGCCATACACGGGTCAGCGTTAAAAATTGCTATGCAGTCGCGAAGTATTACGTTGCTTGTGGCGCTGGGATTGTTAGCGGTGACTTATTATCCCTATTCCAAACTAGGTAGTGAGTTTATGCCGCCATTGGATGAAGGTGACATTCTTTATATGCCAACCACATTTCCTGGCATTTCAATTACCAAAGCTAAAGAGCTTTTGCAGCAGACCGATAAAATTCTCTATACCTTTCCTGAAGTACATCATGTCTTTGGTAAAGTAGGTCGCGCCGAATCAGCGACGGATGCGGCACCATTATCCATGATCGAGACCACGGTTCGGTTAAAACCAAAAGATGAATGGCCGGACCCCAAAAAGTCGACCAAGGACTTGATGAATGAAATGGACCAAGCCATACAATTCCCCGGTTTGGCCAATGCCTGGACCATGCCCATAAAAACCCGAATTGATATGTTATCGACCGGGATCAAAACACCCGTTGGCATCAAAGTCTCTGGGCCTGACCTGAGTGTGCTGCAACAGATCTCGCAGGACATCGAACAGGCCATGAAAACGCTGCCCGAAACCACGTCAGCATTTGGCGATAGAACCGTGGGTGGCTACTATCTGGATTTTGATATCAACCGTGAAAAAGCAGCACGTTATGGCCTGACCGTTGGTGCGGTACAGGATGTTATTCAAAGTGCTATCGGTGGTATGAATATTACTGAAACTGTTGAAGGACTTGAGCGCTACCCGGTTAATTTGCGTTACCCGCGAGAGTTGCGTAGCGATTTAGAGACGCTCAAGCGTGTATTGATTCCCACTCCGACGGGCGCACAAATACCCTTAGCGATGGTGGCAGATATTGAATATAACCGTGGTCCTCCAGTAATCAAGAGCGAAAACGCCCGTCCTAATGCCTGGATTTACGTCGATATCTCAACCTCGGATATCGGTGGTTTTGTCGCCAAGGCAAAGCGCGTGCTGGATGAGCAGGTCACAGTGCCTTCAGGGTATACCATCACCTGGTCAGGACAGTTTGAATATATGGAGCGAGCCGCAGCACGTTTGAGTATCGTGGCCCCCGCGACATTGTTGATCATTTTTTTACTCTTGTATTTCAACTTTCGGAATATTACAGAGCCGTTAGTGGTGATGATGTCGATCCCATTTGGGCTGGTTGGCGGTATATGGCTTATTTACATCAACGACTACAACATGTCGGTGGCTGTTGCCGTTGGTTTTATTGCATTGGCTGGGATGGCTGCAGAAATAGGTGTGTTGGTATTGAGCTTTATTGATGTCGAAATTGCTAAGCGGCGGACGGCGACCCTAACCCGATTGTCGCTTGATGAGGTAAAGGATGCGGTCTTATCGGCGACCTCAAAACGTGTGCGGCCGGTGGCGATGACGGCGATATCAACGATGGCTGGGTTGATGCCCATTATGCTGAGTAGTGGTACAGGCTCAGATGTGACACATCGTATTGCTGCCCCTATGTTAGGCGGCATGCTGACAGTCATGATACTCAATCTCTTGGTCTTGCCAGTGATTTATAGCTTTATTTTGCAGTATCAGGAGAAAAAAAGAAGCGTCGTTATTTAGTCTGATTCCAGCTTCCCCCGCTCGTTGTTGCTGCTGATCTGGTTTGAACGATTTGGTTTGAATGACTCATGGAAGGGCAAATATTTAAGCAGCTTAAATGTTTGCTTGACCTTATACTTACTATAAGGTTTACATTGGTGGTATTCCTATAGAGTTGGGGTGTCAGATGAAGATAAGTGGCGTTGCCAAGCGAACCGGGTTGGATGCCAAAACAATCCGTTACTATGAAAGTATCGATTTGGTGGATTCACCACCAAGGCGAGAAAATGGTTATCGCGAGTACACAGAGCAGGGTATCCAGCAACTTGGATTTTTATGCAAAGCCAGGAAGTTTGGCTTTTCCATCAATGAATGTCGTGCATTACTGGCGTTGTGGGCCAACCCTAACCGTCGAAGTGCTGAGGTGCATGGACTGGTTACGGAAAAAGTCAGGGATATCGATGCGCATATTCTCGAGCTGAAATCGATGAAGAAAGTGCTCTCGGACTTGTTGGCCCAGTGCCCCGGTGATGATAACCCTAATTGTGCGATTATCAGCAAGTTGGCAGCAGAGTAGGAGTAAGCAGATGGGCGATTGCTGTAATAAAAAACCGGAACCCAAAGTGGTGACAAGCAGTGAAGATCCAGAGTCTGGCCACAATTCCTGCCACCCTCAAAAGCAACGGCCGGATTACCTGCTGTGGATTTCTTCCACCATTGTGCTGCTGTGCTATGTACTCTATTGGCTAGTTGATGGCCATCCCGATTTACCCGAGTGGTTGGTGGTAATGACCTCCGGGGTGTACGAATTAATTAACAGAATGTGGTGGGGATTATTGGCAGCGGTAATTTTTGTTGGTCTGTTAGAGCGAATTCCTCGCGATCTGGTGATGTCAGCTTTAGGGGAAGGCGGAACGTTTAAGGGCGTTGTCCGAGCCACCATTGCCGGTGTGCTGCTAGATTTATGCAGCCATGGAATTCTGATGGTGGGTACAAAACTGTATGAGCGTGGGGCAAGTTTGGGGCAATTGATGGCCTTTTTGATTGCCAGCCCATGGAATTCCCTGTCGCTGACCATTATCTTGGTGGCCCTCATAGGCTTTGGCTGGACCTTGGCTTTTGTATTGTTATCCATGGCCGTGGGGGTGGCGACTGGGTTGATTTTTGACTACTTAGTGGCGGGAGGGAAGCTTCCATCAAATCCCAACCACGTTGCTTCAACCAATGGTGACAGTTTGACCCGCCAGCTTGGTCAGTTAGTGAAGACAATCCAAATTACGCCTTCAGGTACGTTGGCAATGCTCAAAGACGGTCTGAGAGATTCCAAAATGGTTTTTCGCTGGGTGTTTTTTGGCATTGTGATGGCAACAGCTATTCGAGCCTTTGTGCCCATAGATACCTATCAAACACTCTTTGGCCCCACGGTAGCAGGGTTGTTACTCACACTACTGGCAGCCACGGTAATTGAGGTGTGCTCTGAGGGTTCTACACCTATTGCCGCAGACATCGTGACCCGTGCTGCGGCACCGGGTAATGGCTTTACTTTTTTGATGGCAGGTGTCGCTACAGACTATACCGAGGTGATGGTGATTCGTGATACGACGAAATCCTGGAAAATTGCCTTGTTTTTACCGTTGATCAGTGTGCCGCAAATCCTTGTTATTGGGTGGGTTTTGAACCAGCTAGGGTAGCTTTTAGATCGCGAAGTAAGTGGCTAAGTAGGTAGAGAAGCACGGTAGTTTCCGCTAGAATTCCGCTCTTATTCTAGCCCCCGGTATTAGCAGTAAATGGAAATTAATCCAATCAGGAATTCCCTCGATGACCTTCAGGTGCGCACCGACGTACTTAGGGGGTACCTTTGACTACCTTAACAAGAAAGACCGATTAGCCGAGGTTGAGCTAGAGCTGGGTGACCCTGAGGTTTGGAATGACCCCGATAGAGCTCAGGAGCTGGGTCGTGAACGCGCCTCTCTGGAGATGGTGGTAGAAACCATTGAAACGCTGGATTCTGGTATTTTGGATACCCGTGAATTGTTGGAAATGGCGGCTGAGGAAGAGGATGTCGATACCGTTGCAGACATTGAGGCTGAAATCGCTCAGTTAGGGGCTCACCTGGAAAAGCTTGAGTTCCGTCGTATGTTTTCCGGTGAGATGGATGTGAATAATGCCTATCTGGACATTCAGGCCGGTTCCGGCGGCACTGAAGCCCAGGATTGGGCCGAAATGATTTTGCGCATGTATTTGCGTTGGGGTGAGGCCAAGGGGTTTAAAACCACCTTGGAAGAGGCCTCTTCCGGAGATGTGGCTGGTATCAAAAGTGCCACCATACACTTTGAAGGTGAATATGCCTTTGGTTGGCTGAGAACGGAAACAGGTGTGCACCGTCTGGTCCGAAAATCGCCCTTTGACTCCGGTAATCGTCGACATACGTCTTTTAGTTCTGTATTTGTTTCCCCGGAGGTTGATGACAATATCGTCATCGATATTAATCCCGCCGATGTGCGAACAGATACCTACCGTGCCAGTGGTGCTGGTGGTCAGCACGTAAACAAAACAGATTCGGCGGTGAGATTGACCCACGAACCTACAGGTATTGTTGCTGAGTGCCAAAGTCAGCGTTCGCAACATAAAAACCGCGATCAGGCCTGGAAGATATTACGGGCCAGGTTGTATGAGCAGGAAATGCTCAAGCGATCTGAAGAGGCTCAGGCCGTGGAGGACACCAAGTCTGATATTGGCTGGGGTAGCCAGATTCGGTCCTACGTATTGGACGATCAGCGTATTAAAGATTTACGCACCAATGTTCAGACCAGTAATTGTCAGGCAGTGTTGGATGGCGATTTGGATCAGTTTATTGAGGCTTCATTGAAGGCAGGCGTATAGAGACGGATATTTTATAGAAACCACCTTATAGGGTTGCATCAGGTTAGGAGCGAACTATATAAAGGTTTCTTGGGTAGTAGACATATTATTGGAAAATCCATGAGTAATAACGAACAACAACAAGATGAAAATAAGTTAATCGCTGAGCGCAGAGCCAAGCTGGCAAAGATTCGCGAGCAGGCCTCTGCCGATAACACCAGTGCCTTCCCCAATGATTTTCGTCGAGAAAATTTGGCGGCTGACCTACAGGCTGAGTACGGCGAGCAGACAAAGGACGCGTTAGAAACATTAGATCATCAGGTGAGTGTGGCGGGGCGGGTGATCCGTAACCGCGGTGCGTTTATGGTGATTCAGGATATGTCGGGCACGATTCAATTGTATGTAGTCAAGGAG
>DRHD01000234.1 GCA_011049795.1 Porticoccus sp. | reverse complement strand
TGCGTGAGGTAATCACTCCTTTGAGTGACGTGTATGTTGGAAATACACCGCAGGACGAGAATGGACATCATCTTGATCCCTTTGGGGTGCCATTTAGTTGTACGTACGCCGATGTGGTTGGTATCCATCCCCTGGTTGGGGCTGAGAGTATTGCAGAAGTAGAGACCTATTCCTGGCCTAATCCGGATCATTTTGATTATCAGCGGGTGGAGCTTGAAGCCAAAAGCTTAAGCCCACTGTATGCTGTCAAAGGGGGCTGGGCGCCGGTCTTTTGCCAGGTGATGAATTTCTTTGGCATGGAAGAGGCAATGATCAATATGAAAACCTGCCCTGAGATTATCGAAGCAACTGTGGCACATATTCTGGCTTTCTACTTGTGTGTGTTAGAGCGTGTGTATAATGTGTGCCAAGGATATCTGGATTTTGCGCCGTTAGGGGATGATTTCGCCGGTCAACATGGGCCGTTAATAAGCCCCGACGTCTGGCGTCATTTTTTCAAGCAGGCCTATGTCAGTTTGTTTGAGCAGGCCAAAGAACACGGCTTGATGATCTGGTTCCACGCTTGTGGCACTTTCCGTGAGGTTCTACCAGACCTAGTTGACGCGGGCTTGGACGTCTGGGCACCTGTACAAACACACTTGGTGGGGAATAATCCAGTTGAGTTGAAGCGGGAATACGGAAAACATATTACGTTTGCCGGTGGGATCAGCACTCAGTGGACGCTTCCCTTTAGTAGCCCGGAGGACGTGCGAGCTGAGGTTAGAGAGCGGATCCAGGTATTGGGGAGAGGCGGCGGGTACATTTGTGGCCCTGATCACACTGTTAGACCTGAAGTTCCTGTTGAGAACGTTAAGGCGCTCTTTGACGAAATCAGGAGTTTTCGAGCTGAAGGGATAACCCGTGACGGGAGTGAGTAAAATTCCTGATATTAGCCTAGATAAGACAGAAACTGACGGGAAATCCTTAACCAGAACATACTTTGATGGTATGGCCAGTTATCAAAATGTTAAGGAACGAAAGATCATAACTTTGTGTCTTTGCGGTAGAACTCCTCACCTAGTCTATAACAGCTCGATTGGTAATTTATCATTCAGTTTATTGCTGACGTAGCTATCCCATTAGGAAGAAAAGGGTGAAAAATGAGAGCAGCTGACAGGAGAACAGGCATCCTTTTGATTATGCCGGTCCTTATTTTGATCTTCGGGCTTGTGTTGTATCCTTTCTTACACAATTTCTATCTTAGCTTCCTGAACGTGTCTTTCAGGCGCCCGATCGGAGAGTTTGTCGGCCTGAGCAACTATGTTAGGATATTCAAAGACCCCACTTATTGGAGCGCTACAATAAAGACTATCATCTGGACGGTTGGGGTAGTTGGTGGTCAGGTGGTGGTGGGTCTAGGAATTGCACTGCTGCTAAACTGGCAATTCAAAGGTCGGGGGCTTGTGCGTGGCTTGATGATTTTGCCCTATACTATCTCAACAGTGGTGGTTGCTTTCATATTCAAATGGATGCTGAACGATCTGTATGGCATCATTAATCAATCCCTCCTATCAATCGGGTTGATCAAGGAACCAATTATCTTCCTGGGTTCGTCAAAATCGACTATGCCCACGGTCATTATCATTGCTATTTGGCAGGCGGTGCCATTGGTGGTGCTCATGGTGTTGGCAGGACTGCAGGCCATACCTCACGATCGCTATGATGCAGCCAAAGTGGACGGGGCTAACCGATTCCAGGAGTTCTGGATTATTACCCTGCCCGGCCTGAGAGGAGTCCTGAGGGTGGTGATTATTCTTAAGACCATATGGACCTTTAACTGGTTTGATATGATCTGGCTTCTGACTCAAGGAGGACCAGGTGAACAGACCACGATTTTGCCAGTTCTTGTTTACCGGGTAGGGTTTAGAATGATGCGCTTAAGCCGGGCCAGTGCGATTAGCGTTAATATGCTCATTTACCTGGTGATTCTCATGATATTGCTGTTCAGTTTGATCCGATCGTCGGAGGAATAGAGCGTTATTTCAAGGAGGCAGTATATTGAAATTCAGAAAGGTATATCAAGCTGTCCTCAAGTACACGCTTATTTATGTGGTAGTGGGGATAATGATCTTTCCTATCTATTATCTGATAGTGACTGCATTCAAGTCACCTGGTACCCTGTTTACCCCAGATATAATCCCTGTTCACCCCTCGTTACACTTTTTCCGGGAGGCAATTTCCTCGTCGCCGTTCCTTCAATGGACGATGAATAGCCTAATCGTTGCCATAGCTACATGCGGCATCTCACTAGTGATCGCCCTCGCTGCAGCCTACAGCCTGGCGCGTTTTCAGTATCGCGGTCGTGATTTGATATCACGCTTGATCTTATTTGTATATATGTTTCCACCCATCCTGCTGGTTATCCCCTACTTTATATTGATGAGCAAGATCGGGCTGAGGGATACCCTGTCAGGTCTGGTGGTATCCTATACTACCTTCTCGCTGCCCTTCAGTGTATGGTTTTTGACAGCTTATATGAGGAGCATACCACGTGAGTTGGACGAGGCGGCGCTGGTTGATGGATGTACCCGGATCAGTGCTCTATTTCGGGTAATTCTGCCTGTCATAGTGCCGGGAGTGGCGGCTACTCTGGTGTACGTTTTCCTGGTGTCCTGGAACGAATTCTTGTTCGCGTACATCTTGATACGAACCCAAGATTTAAGAACATTGCCGTTGGGCGTAGCTGCCTTTTTCACTTCCATTTTCATCCCGTGGGGTAACGTCATTGCTACCACGGTGTTGATG
>DRHD01000233.1 GCA_011049795.1 Porticoccus sp. | reverse complement strand
GGGTTGTCGTTGGCGTTGCTGTCACAGCGGTCGCTCTCTCGTCTTCAGACAGCAATAGCACCGCGCCATCTTGCAAGCTGCAAAGCTGCGGCTCAGGATCTGACATCCACTTCTGCTGCCGCTAAGCAAGATCCTGTCGAAAACAGCGAGTAATTCAGAAACTGGGCGCCGACTTCGATTTCTCTTGCCGGCCGATCAACTGACTTTATCGCAGGCGGGTTCCGCCTTACTTGATACGTCTCTGGCCTGTTATTGAGCAGCATCTAGCTTGCTTTGAGTATCCGGCTAACACGGCTAATTGCCGGCACTTATGATGTACTCGTTAAGTATTTTACGTCTTCTTCCCAATTAAGAGGTGACGGGGAGAGTTCAGAACTTATTAACTTTGCAGTCCAGCTACACCATGTAGTGCCAGATCCGGCAACAGCCTCAGTATTAAATGTCACCGTGTATTTCCCGGTGTTTGCGGCTGTTCCTGCTGATCCTGCACATACAACAGTCATAGATGCCGTTTCTCCGCCGTCATCGTTTACATCTTCAACCGTCACCGGAGCATTGACAACGGTATTTTCCACTTGGCAATGGAACATCTTCCTACCTACAAAAGTAGAATGATTGGTGTTTTCTTTCGATGCGTAGTGGATTTCAATGAGCAATGCAGCACTTGTGGGGCCGACATTATCCACGCTAAAAACATCATAATTAGTACCCTCTGCCATACTGGCCTTACGGCCAGAAAGAATACGGTACTGGTCTGCACCAAACATCTCGCCAGAGTTATCATCAACCTCAGAAAACCCCGTTCCCCAAAATTCAAGCGCCCCTGTTTGCTTACGGTTCTTATAGATGAGCTGAGTATTGATCTCGTTAGGGCCAATATCGGCGTCATCTGTTTGCCCATCAATACCGACACCACCAATTAGCTGTCCGGTGATGTCGAACGTATTGCGACCAAAGTTAGTTCCTGACGATGGCGTTACGTGCGTAAATAACGACACAACCTTAGAACCAGAAGCAGGAAGCTCTGCATAACCGTCGAACATATTGTTAAGCGGACCATCAACGCTGTAGTCTGCATGCGTCCCTGTCTCTATTCCTGAATTGTGTTCACCCAGATGGATCGCATACCTACGGGTGGGACTCACGGCAAGCGGGTTTTCCATCTTCAAACCGTAAAAACGGTTAGCGTAAGATCCGTTACATATGACAGCAGCTAACTTCCATTGTTGGCATCGAACGCCAAAGAATGAGTTGGCATTTGCGTTACTGCTTAATTCCAGTTCCACATCACAATTCAAAATCTGAATGTGGTAAATGTCGTTGTAATAGGTATTACCAACAAACGAGCCTAACTTGCGTCTCAGGCTATGAATGTATAGCCCTGGCGAACCGGCTTGTGATACACCGTTATTCATACCGCCAGCAATCTTGAAATTAAAGAGAGAGTTGTTTGTGGTATCGACATCTGTGGTGCCGCCTGCGGTATCGCCCGGACTTTGCCCTAAGAGAATGATGCCGTCAGGATGCTGGTTAATGTCATTACGAATGGTTGCCATGTTCCCATTAAAGACGTTCGATACCCCGTACATGTGGATAAGGGGTGTCGTGGCAGATGAAAACCGCTCCAGAGTCAGCCCAGCCGGTAGTGTGAGGGTCTTGTCCCCATCCAGAACAATCGTGCCGTCGATTTTGGCGGTGCCGGTGACGGCACAAAATGCCGGATGCCCAGACTGGATGGCGTCATTGAAGGCTTGTGTGTCGTCTGTAGTGCCATCGATTTTTGCGTCGTAACGTTCGGCATCACCTGGGGCTTTCTGAAGATTAATTGGCTCTACGGCGGCCGTGACTTCGTCAGCAGTTTTGGCAAAGTGTGGGTTAATAGGTATTGGATAAACAAATATGGAATCTATATCCATTGATTGGCCGATGCCCACTTCTCCTGGCTTGCCAAAGTAGACAGCGAAGCTCCAATACTGAGAAGCATCAGCGCCAACAGTTTCAAGGACCAATACGAGATCAGTCCAAACCCCATTTGTGCCTGGAAGCGTGATAGTTTTGACACTGTTGCTATTCGCCACCGCAGAATCGGGTGCCGCCCAGCCATCCGCTATTATATTAAAGAAAGGTCTGTCAGATGCTGTCGCACTCTTATATTTTATTCTGAATTCAAAGGCTCCAGAATTTGCTCTTACTCTGTTAGATGTAGAAATACCTCTGGTGGAATGCAAAACACTGCCATTATTTATTGTTATTGAGTTTGAACCATTCGCGCCACCTCCTAGATTGAAAGTTGTACTGCCACCAAACTTCCAGTTCCACCAATCATTCCAGAAGAAATCTGGCCCCATGTCGCTCGACAAATCAAAGTCTGGATCAAATACTAAACTCGTTTCATCCCGCAAGACTTTATTGAACTGGAAAAGGATATCGTTGCCGGCCGTGGTCGGTATCGTGGTGGTCGGAGTACGATCCACATGTTGAACTAAAGCGAGACCAAATTTGTATGCTGTAGCGGCACCAGTACCCACAGTGCTCATCAATTCATCAATCTGAAATACAAACCAGCGTTCGTTTGAAACCCAGAATGTTACCCTGGCACCAATTTTCAGGTGTGAATAATACAGCGCCAAACTGAGATCATCAGTGGACGTTTTATTGATAAGCAGGCCATCGCTATTCTGAAAATTATTTTGGCTGCCGCTTGTGTTGGTCGCTCTGTCAGTCAGTAAAGCATAACGACCCTTGCCAGCAGCGAGCTGTGTTGTATCCAAGTCATCGTAGTTAAAAATTGAGGATAGTACTGGAGTGGAACGATCATCACGCGGGGCACCAGTGGCAGGCAGGAGACCGCCGGCATTGATGGATTTTTCCTCGGTCGCCTCGTTCCAATCGAACCAGCTCTGCAGTTCTTCGACAAGTCGCATCGGAACGACTAGGCGCTGCTGTGACTGTCGGTCTTCGCGGGCCTCGAGTGACCAGAAATCTACACGGAAGGTTTCTGCAGTAATGCGATATCGTGAGTATGTCTGTGTCACGATGTCCCCGGGTTGCAACGAGGCGGCGCGTAACCAGTAATTCGCATTGAAGGCGCGCTTTGCATTCAATCGCTTCATCTGAATTTTTGATATGCGCTGCGCGATGCGGTGATCGGTTGTAAATGGAAGATCGAGTTTCTTCGAGTTCTCGCCGAATAGTGTTATTGATGCCGCGTCCGTAAGCTGCGGGTATTCCTTGACGACCCACATCTCCGC
>DRHD01000232.1 GCA_011049795.1 Porticoccus sp. | reverse complement strand
TTCTATTATTGAAGAGTTGAGTGAAAAACACGGCGTATACACCCACCATGCATGGGGTATGACTGAAACCAGCCCGCTAGGCGTTTTTAATACGCTGAAACCGGGGATGGAAAACTTGCCCAAAGAATCGTTGGATGCCATCAAATTAAAACAGGGGCGACCGCTGTTCGGTGTTGATCTGCGAATCGTTGATGACAGCGGTGAGCCGCAGCCTTGGGATGGAGAATCCACCGGTGAAGTGCGTGTCCGTGGTAATTGGGTCTGTAGTGGTTATTACCGTCAGGAAGATACAGGCTCCCATGACGAAAATGGCTATTTCTGCACCGGTGATGTCGCGTCAGTCGATGCTGATGGATATATGCGAATCACTGACCGCACCAAAGATATCATTAAGTCTGGTGGTGAATGGATTAGTTCTATCGAATTGGAAAATGCGGCGGTTGATCATCCGTCGGTGGCAGAAGCGGCGGTTATTGGTATTCCTCACCCTAAATGGAGTGAGCGTCCCTTACTCATCATTGTAAAAGAATACAATACTGATCTAAGCGCTGAAGAAATTCTCGCTTATCTCAGTGATAAAGTCGCGAAGTGGTGGTTACCTGACGACGTTGAGTTTGTTAACGAAATCCCCCATACAGCCACCGGTAAAATCAGTAAAAAAGATCTTAGGAAAAAATTTGCCGATTTAGTTTCAGGGGCTTCATGACAATTATTTGATGATTTTTCAATATAGAAAGGCAGACAAATTAATCTTTCATTGAATCAAAATCGTAATATTTTTCCAGTATTTAAAAGGTATCTTAATGAGTGTTAACGACCCAAACAAAGTCCCTCGCATAGGTCAGGTCGCGATTGTTACCAGCGATATGCAAAGTTGTATCGATTTCTATACCCAGGTGATTGGTTTGGAATACGCATTCGGCACCAACGCATTTCGCGGGGAAGGTGTTGACGCCATCCAGGGATTATCAAAGGGGGCGAATTCTGCCCATTGGTTACTGGATGGCCGCCCGGGTTTCCAGCTTGAGTTATTCCAATACGAGAGTCCTAAATCGAAACCCTTAGATCCAAACCGAGACCCCTATACGGTTGGTTACAACCGGGTGATTATTGCCGTTAAATCTTTAGGTCAAGCGCTTGTCCGCTTACAGAAATTTCAGGCGGGCATTCCTCCCAGGATTAATCATGGTGCGCACCCCGGCATACTAGTCAAAGACCCGAATGGCGTTGTACTGGAAATCATGGAAGCCCCGGAATGGGTTTCAGGCGACAGCCCATCGACAATTATTGGTGTCGGTCTCACCGTCGCTGATATGGCCACGTTGAAAGAGGATTTATGTAAGGGTTTTAATTTTTTAGAGGTGGATAATGCATTATTCGACCATGACCATAACTGGCCACAGGGTGATCCAGCGCTGGAACACAAGATTTTCCAGTTAGGTGATATGTTTGTTGTGGCCACCCAGCCACCACATCCAGTCAGACGCGATGAAGATCACTGCCTGGCTGATATAGGCATCATGAACTTTGCCGTCCTGTTTTATAATCATGAGCAATTTGACACGTGTTTACAGTCAGCCAGTCAACTAGGTATGCAACCCAATTGTGAGCCAATGGTTGAGCAAGGAAAAGCATCCCTAACCTACAACAATACCCGGGAAGGGTTTTCAGTTGAGATGATTTACCTTGCGGAAAAAATATGGGGTTTGTATGGTTTTAGAAAGCCCACATGGATTGATCGTTTGCTGACTAAAATTTTGGAATGGCAAGCTGCCCGTAATTACCGCAAACACCTCAAAACTTATCAAGGCAAATAGTCACTATGTTCTCATTACATATTGAAACTTCAATTGATATTGATGCCAGCGCTGAAGCGATATGGGCTGCACTAACTGACTTTCCGGCCTACAATAACTGGAATCCAATGTTGCGCGATGTAAAAACCCAATTAGGAGTTGGCGAGAAGGTTACGTTCTCTGTGATGCGAACAGAAACCAAAAAACTCAAACTGAATGCAAAGATTACCGACCTCCAACCTAATCAATGTTTGACCTGGCGTGGAGGCCATCATTGGTTTTTGGGTGGTGAACATTACTTCCGAATTGAACCCCTTGATGGCAAATGTCGATTTCATCATGGCGAATTATTTAGTGGCGTATTACTGCCCCTAGCAATGCCTATACTTAAAGATGCAGATGCTTTATACGCGGCTATGAACAATGATTTAAAGCGGCGTGTCGAAGAGAAACCTTTATAACATTGACTTTTAGAAGATACTGGAAAAAATGGTGACAATTATGCGTACTGTAGTTTTTGAATCAAATGACAAACCTCTTAGTGTCCAGGATTTACCAATGCCTGAACCAGGCCCCGGCCAGTTATTATTGAAAGTGAAAGCCTGTGGTATTTGCGGATCCGATCTCCACGCCTATCAAGTTCCAGTGATTCCGCCCGGTATGGTGATGGGGCATGAGTTTACTGGTGAGGTCGTTGCCTTAGGAAATGGCACCGAAGGCGAATGGAGCATTGG
>DRHD01000231.1 GCA_011049795.1 Porticoccus sp. | reverse complement strand
GTTCTACTGGCGACAGGGCACCGACTATATTCTTTTTCATTTGACCTTTTTTGAGCATCGCTGCAAGCTTAATCCCCGCCAAAGTACTTTGTGCTGCGTGAAAGCTTTTGAAGCCCAGCATTAACCGGGTAATTCGTTTTATTCGCCTGTGATCTTGTTCGACAATATTGTTGAGATACTTACATTGGCGGATTTTTACTCGCCGGTTATTTTCATTGTTGAACTGATTTATACCTGCTTTGTTAGCGCCACTTTTGTCGATGTTGATTAAACCTGGCTTGCCATTTCTACCGATAGCTTTGTTCAGGAAACGTCGAGCAGCATTGGTGTCACGCTTGGCTGTGAGAAGGAAGTCGATCGTATTACCTTGTTTATCAACCGCTCGATAATAGTATTTCCACTGGCCTTTGACTTTGATGTACGTTTCATCAAGCCGCCACCGATCACCAGGGCATTTCTTCTTTTTGTGGAAAGCCTTTTCCAGCTTAGGTGCGTAGTGAACAACCCACCGATTCAGCGTGCTAAGGTCAAATGAAAAAGAATATAGTCGGTGCCCTGTCGCCAGTAGAACAATTCTACGCTTTAGCTGCGTAAGTCGAAAACCGCTTTGTTGTTTTTCATGACCGATGAGAAGTTTGCGACAGAACCCTAACTACACAATATGTGACGCCAAGCTATTCATAACGATACCTGAACTCCAGCCCAAAGGTACGCCCTATACCTGGATAACGCTGGTAAGCGCCTCGCCATATCGGCGCATCAATAATACGCACCGCATAGTTTTCATCGGTAGCATTATTCATAAAAGCGGCTATCTCGTAGCTATCGACTTTTAAGCCCAGTTTTAAATCCAATAGGCCAAAAGCATCTTGCTGGGTATTAGGATCAAGGTCGCCGTCAAAAATTACATCGTCACGCCAATTATAATTGACGTTGAAATAAGCCTCACCGAAATCCAAATAAAAGGCTTGTTGCAGCCCAATATTATATTCCCACTCCGGCGTTTCATTGACATTCTTACCGGATAGATCCTGCCCACCGGTATCGGCCGAACAGCTGCCCTCATTGATCTGGGCCACCGTACAGGGCGCACCTTTAAATTCCTTAAAGGTAGCATCCACCCACGCCGCCGAGCCTGTTATAAAGGCACCCTCCCAGGCAATAAACTTCAGGTCTAACTCCACACCCTGCGACTCCACCGTACCCGCATTGGTGAGACGGAAGGAATTGGAGTTACCATCATAAGCAGAGGATTGAAAATCAGAAAACTCGCTGTAAAACACCGCGGTATTAAACAATAACCGGCGCGCATAAAAATAACTTTTTGACCCCACCTCAACGCTAACCACGGTTTCTGGTTTTAACACCGCGTCCGCAACCGTCACTACCGAACCGTCATCCAGAGTTATAGGTGCACGGTAAAAAATCGAGTTAGACGAATTATCAACCGCCTGGCCTTTATAACCCCGCGAGACGCTGGCATAAAGCTGGTGGTCATCATCCGGAAAATACTGCAGGCCAACTACGCCCACATAATCCGTATCATCTTCTGATAGATTATTACGTGGATAATCAGTGGGCCATATCCAATTATCCCCGCCCTGCTGCCCCGTTGCGTCAATCTCTTCATACAACAATCGCAAGCCACCGTAAGCACTCAGTGTTGGGCTGAAATGATAAGTGGCGTGACCAAATATCGCGATATTTTCAACATCAATTTCTGAGTCTATCGTGGTCGTACCATTGGTGTCGTTAAAATCAGCACCACCACCAATAAACTCGGTGGAAGGAAAGCTCTGGTTGTAATAGTAAGCACCCAGTAGGTATTCTAAATCTTCTCCTTCCGGGGAAAGCCACTGAACTTCCTGGGTGAACAGTGTTAACTCCCGGGTATCAGAAACAAAACTTACTATATCAATATCCAGATTATCGCCATCATTTTGCGATTCATGCTCCCACTTACGGTAACCGGTGATGGATTTTAAGGTGTGGCCAGAATCATAGACATGGCCAAGCTCCAACACAGTGTGCAAAGTACTGGCTTTTTCATACAAGAAGCCCTCAGCCATGGCGGTTAAGTTATCATCGCTGGGCGTAATATTATTTCGATTTAATGCTGGCACGACATTATCGAGGGTAAAACCACTGGCATTTTCTTCATCTAGCAGAGCAAAAACCCGGGCACAACAACGTTCATTAGATTTGTCATAGGAAACACCGAACTTGGCCCACGATTGATCATTCGGCGCGTAAGACAATTTAAAGCGAATGCCCGAACGGTCTTTATTATTTTCCTCTTCATTGCGAAAGGTATTTTTGACCACGCCTTTGTCTTGAGTAAAATCGAAGGCGGCAACACGATAGCTTAGTTCATCATTGATCGGGCCACTGACAACACCATCGAGACGGAGGCCATCATATTCTGCCTCATAGCGAGCACCCACTTGCGCTTCAAACGTTTCAGTAGGGTCTTTGGTAATCTGGTTGATTGCACCGGCAGAAACATTTTTTCCAAACAACGTGCCCTGTGGACCACGCAAGATTTCGATCCTATCCACATCCCACAGTTCTTGCAGACCAGAACCACTTGGGCCTGTCACCACGCCATCAATAATCGTCCCTACACTCTGTTCGATACCGGTAGCGATGACCCCTGAACCAATCCCCCGAATTCTCACGCCTTGACCGGCAGCAGTAATAGCGCCGTGATAGGTCACCGATGGCGCCACCAAAAATAAGTCCCGAGTATTGTTAACGCCCTGCCCCTCTAATTCATCGCCATCGAAAACACTCAAGGCAAGAGGCGTCTTTTGGCTCGGCTGCTTACGCTTTTGAACCATTACGATCACTTCTTCAATGACCTGTGTCTTTGCTTTGCTGATAACAATCGCTTTAATAAGAATGCTGCCATTTTCCAGCCGTGAAAAGGTGAGCTTAGTCCCTTTCAACATACGGCTTAAAGCCTCACTCGCGGTCAATTCACCCGCAACTGCCCCGGCGGTTATTTCGTTTAAATGTTGCACTTGGGAAACATAGTCAATATTGGTCTGGCTGGAGAAGTCCACCAGTGCGGATGACAGGTCTTGCGACGGAATAGAAAATTGATAACGGGTTTCATCGGCCCAAGCCAAAGGCAATACGCACAACATCAATACGATAAATAGCTGAGAAGCCAAGGAACGACTAAAGAGAAATTGAGCTTTACTAAACATCAAAACAACCACCCTGCCATTATGAGTATTTACAGCAAAAAAAACGACCTCCTTGTAGCCTGAAATTATTATTTAATAATAGAGTAGATGCGTCACTGCTTCAAGCTTGAGTATATCCAGTTTTCCTTGTCACTAAACCTCCCCAAATGGGTAGGTTTTAAACATGAATACTTTTTTTGATGTTTATAGCCAGGAGAAAATAATAGACGAAGGGGGAATCACTCAAACCAACTTGCTCGGTGGGAAAATCATTAGACATTACACGGCATTCGTTATCTTGGCGCGGTATCAAACATGGCAAGTGGAACATGGCCCGACAATAGGGTTCCGCAGACCTACAGGCCCAAAGTGAAGTAACCAAAACACAGGGACAGGCATCAAAACACAGGGACAAAACACAGGGACACAAAACACAGGGACAGGCACAGACAAAGCAAACACAGGGCAAACACAGGGACAGGCACACAAGAACAAAACACCATCGAAACACAGGGACAGGCATTACTAAAAAGAAATTATGAGAGCCCCTTCAGTAATTTACTTTCTTTGTTTAAATGATTCAGCTTTTTGCTAGTATTTTAAATTTCATCGCCAATCAAAGCCCAATTCCTGAATTTTAAACAAAGAGTTGCAAGCAGCGATCATTGCGCTACAGGATCGATAGGGTTAAAGGAGGTTTTTATCCAGTTGAGGCGAATTGCTGTCTTTT
>DRHD01000230.1 GCA_011049795.1 Porticoccus sp. | reverse complement strand
CTTCTTTGCCCAGTGACGAATAGCGCTTAATATTTAATTCAGTGAGTTTCCGTTTGGCTTCAGTTTCAGCCACCTGCGCATTAAGACGCTGGCGTTCAAGCCGCAGTAATTCTGTATCCAGAATTGCCAGCACCTGTCCCTGTATGACCTTGTCGCCAATATCAACCAAAATGTGGGAAAGTTTGCCTTCAACTTCAAAACCAATCGATGAATTTTGCGCGGCGGTTAACACACCGTCGAACTGGCGTTTGACGGTGTAACTAGGAAGAGGCTCCAGTGCAAGCAATGCAGCCACGTGGTAATACTCTTGATCGGATTTCGTTTCCACGCCTTTTTCGCTGGCACAGGAGGAAAGCAACAATATAGACATGGCAATCAATGAAATAGATTGGACGATGGTACGCATGCTGATTCCTCCGTTTACCACTTAAAGCGTTATCTAATATTCTTCTTCACACAGTGATTTATTGTATGGGTATATTAATAACGATTAAGCCAGTAAAAACGTCACTTTTTTTGGAGAATATTTTTACATTCTGACAGGGTCTTTCTATTTACGGAGTCATAGCCTGTTACGTGAATTTTTATCTGCCCCGATTCGCTTTGACTTAAGGGCACCTCCCTAATGGCACTGCCTTAAGAGATTATCTACCGTAGGTCGGGTTTTAACCCGACAGCTTGTATACGACAACGCAGTACTTGTCGGGTTAAAACCCGACCTACAAGCAAATATTTTACGCTTTAAGTACTTAAGGCAGTGCCATTCGGCACCCCCCCTTTTTTATCCAGGTTTTATTTTTAGCCCACTATTTGTAAATAAACTGCGTAGTAACGCCAACTGAAGACTTTGTCCAATAACCCCGCAGGAAAACTTTTTTAGCCATGAAAAATATAGTTCGCATCGGACATAAGCAAGGCGATAAAATCTATGGTCGCCGCAACGGTGTAACCAAGCATGTTAAAAACAGTCGATAGGGCCGGGCCGCTATGCCATGAGTAAGTGTATCCATTAGGCTGCGGCCATTTCAGTTGATGTTTCAATAACACTATCACTATAAACAGTTGCCTCAGCGCTATCGTTTTGCTGTAAGGTGTTAAATAATTTAACAGCCAGATTCTGGTCAACCTTGGCAGCAGCAGCCTTTTTGGCATTGTCTTGAAAAAACGTCCTTAACTCTATGTTTTTATATAAAGACTGGACGTAGTAAGCACAGTCATCGAGACACTTTGATGCATGCCCTGCATCAAAATAAAACAGGGTATTAAGGCTTGCTGCTTCATGATGATGCCAGTCAAACACTAACACCGGAGTGCCTGCCGCCAAAGATTCTGTCATGGTTTGGGGGCTTAGTCGCAATACCGCAAGATCGGCCTTTGCCAGTCGGTCGGGTACATCATTGACAGTTTCCAATACATTTAGGGTCAAGCTGTTTAGTTCCAGATTACTTAGCTCCTCATATAAATCACGATTAGTACCGCAAATCATGTCAATCGTGTATTTGTTGGCATAGGGGCATTGCTCTAACCGTAATAAAAAAGATTTTATTTTTTCTCCGCAGGTGCCATCCAGACCGACCAACATCACCATCTTCAAACTGTCCCTATCAGTTTTTTTGGCGACGACTTCCTTAGGACTGTCACAGGGAAGCAGCGGTATATACTCTACCGGCGTATTTTTTACCGCCTCGTAAGCCTGTCCAGAGGCAACCACATACAGGTTTGCTTTCGCGATCCAGTTCTGGTGCATGCCATAGTCCGTAACAACAACAACGGTTTTTGGTGGTGTCCCGGGAAAACTGTTGGCTACAGCGTCAATACATTGTGCCGACGCATGGTGGGTGGCAATAATGATGTCGGGTTTATTAGATAGCTCCTCCCGGCGTAACAAATCGCGAACAAACAATGGCGTTAAAAAAAACCAAACGCAGCGAATAAAATACAGGTTATCGGTCAGCTTGAGGATCAATTCCCACCACATAGGGCGGCGGGCACACATCTTGGCTATCAGGGGAAACAAGGACAACCAGGACTTATCGTATATATCAACGAGCGTGGTATCGCAGTCTTGAACTTCCGGCAATAGCTTTTGCAAGCTCCGCGCAACGGAGTTATGCCCACCGCCACTACTAGCAGAAAGAAACAGGATTTTTAATTTTCTACCACCAGGTTTCTTTTCAAGTAAAGAAACAAAATCAGCTTGCTTATCATCGGCCAGAAAGTTGTTACTGGTATTCATTGCTTGTTCATCCTTTATCAGCCATATAAATATCTGAACACTTAGTTATAAGACGTTGAAGGATGTGAATACGTCACTTTTTTCTGGAGTGATATTGAAAATAATTCAATCGGGTTTTATCGACCCGCTTACTATTAGAAAATACGTTTACAATTTTATCCCTAATAAGGACCGGCCTCCCAACCGGCTGGACACATTAAGCGTAGAAACAAATTGGTAGGGTGGATCTGAGCCTGATGTGATGGACGCTCCCCCTGTAAACGGCGTCACAATGCGCCAAAATGATAATGCGGTAAAACATTTATCATTTGAAGGAAGGAGCATCCATCATGAAACAGCATAATCTGATAGCTATTGATTTGGCAAAAAATATTTTTCAGGTCTGTAGTATGAATAATCGCCAGCAAGTCACAGAGAATAAGGCCCTTAAGCGCGGCCCACTCATAGAATATATGGCTCAGCAGCCAGTAACTGTCGTGGCGATGGAGGCCTGTTATTCCAGCCATTACTGGGCCCGCCTTTTTGAAGGCATGGGACATACCGTAAAACTATTGCCCGCTCAATTTGTTACGCCTTTTGTTCGAGGTAACAAGAGCGACCGTAACGATGCATTGGCCATTGCAGAGGCGTCGCTGAGACCAAACATCAAACCCGTTCCCATCAAGTCTCTCGAACAGCAAGACATTCAAGCCATACATCGCTTTCGTGAGCGCTACATGCGTAACCGAATAGGCTTGACCAATCAGCTTCGAGGCTTGTTAAGTGAATATGGGGTTATTGCGCCACAAGGGCACAAGGCATTTTGCACCTTGTTGCGAACCATTAGTGACCCCAGCTATCGAGGCATAACCACGCTTTTTAAAACACAGGTTAATCAGGTGTGTGATGAGTACTATCAGCTCACAGACAGAATCGAAGAGCTTGACGCGCTGTTAGCAAACGTGGCCAAAACAAATCCTCTGTGTAAACGATTAATGACTTTGCCTGGTATTGGCGTGATCAACGCGACAGCGCTATACAGTTCAATAGGCAACGGCAATCAATTTAAAAATGGCAGAGAGCTAGCGGTGTGGTTAGGCTTAACGCCGCAACAGTCGGGCAGCGGCGAGAAGCAAACGAGCGGTGGAATCACCAAGCGAGGCAATCGCTATTTACGTAAGCAGCTGGTGCACGGGGCAAGATCGGCACTGTTTGCCAGTCGAAAGAAGTCCGATAAATTGAGTTGCTGGGTGAATCGATTAGAAGCTAGACGTGGTTTCAACAAAGCCTGTGTTGCGCTAGCAAGTCGAATAGCGCGTATTTCTTGGGTCTTGCTGCAGCGCGAAGAGAATTACAAAGCTATGTGAATTCAGCATAGTAGTACGTAGAGCAATGATCCTCTAAGCATCAGAAGGTAACCGAAAGCGTAATGAACACAGCGGTTAATCCGCGCTGACAAGAGCCCGTGCGGGGCATGGTTTTAAAAACCGAGAGCCTGTTTTGGGCGGTCAGTCGCGGATTTCATTAGGGTCCGTAGGAGGTAGTCGTGAAATAACCTTCTCGTTAGAGACCGGATATATGCCAGAGTTACCGCCATTTTACGCCGTGTTTATCTGAAGGTTGGGAGTATTTGAACAAAGAAAATCTATTTTACTGGGTTTTTAGAGGTCTATGCCTTGATTTTAGTGGAGCGTCCATATATGCCGCGCTGCTGCCTCACTGGCTGAAATCACCAAACATGTCTCTCTGCATACCTTGCGCCATTATGCCGACAACCTGATTATGCCGAGTACTGTAAGAAAACACCTTCCCGTGCAGCCTAGAGAAGAAATTTTCTCGGTATAATAATGAGAAAAACCCTAGACCAAGATTTGTGTCTCAATAAGTGTTCGCCAGATATGGGG
>DRHD01000229.1 GCA_011049795.1 Porticoccus sp. | reverse complement strand
TTACAACAGCGAGGGGTTGCCGACCCTCCTGGAGTTTCTCAACCCCTTAAACGTGCGTGTCAATACCGACAGCAAGCAGAACATAATTGATTACAGGCTCAACCGCGAGCAAGAAGATTTGACATTAAATGAGGTTATTTATATCTCAGGTTTTGATTTATTGAACAGCGGCGACAGTGTCTCCAAATTAGAGAACGCCCTGCCTTACACCAGTTTAGAGCGCGGTATTATCACTCATGCTACCAGCTTCTTTTTCAACGGCGCGACAATTACCGGTGTGGTGTCGATTAAAAAGACAGGTATGAATGATGACCTATTTAACAAATTCAAAAAGGAGTTTAAGCGCAATTTCTCAGGAGCTGACAAAGGTTTCAAAACCGCTATTTTCGACATGGAAGTAGAATATACTCCCATCTCGGCCGCGCCAGCAGACCTGGCGATGGTTGAATTATCCGACCAGTCGAAACAATTTGTCTGTGCTGCTTTCGGTGTTAACCCGGCACTGGTCGGCTTAGGCGATGTCTCTGACCCGCTATCGGCGTTATCGACGTATCAAGAAACACGGCGTAGCTTTGTCGATATGGAGGCCACACCGACGCTAGACTTCATTCTTGACAACTTCAACACGCAATGGGCGTTGACCGATTTCCCGATACCGATACACCTGGTGTCAGATAGCAGCGCGATGGCCATGATGAACGATGGCATCAGCACAGATGATATGGGTGTGGCAACATCGGCGCTCGCTGGCGATGTTCTTGATAGAATAGAAGCACGGGAACATGTTGGCTATGGCCCTGATGAACATGATGATGGTTATCCTATTCGCGCTCCCGGCTGGACTGGCACATTATATAACGATGGTACTATCACGATGAACCAAAGGCTCAAGATGTTACATATTGAACCGTTATTAATTGAGGATTTTAGGAAAGTAGACGGCATCACTTATAAGGTGGCTGACTTGCCATTAGTAGCAGAGAAGAACCTGGAGAAATTAGCAGCACCCGCGCCGTCACCGTTCGGGTTATCTATTATGCCTCCCCCTGCCCCGCCCACCACTCCGATGTTGAGCGAAGGTTCTCCGTTGGCAGAACTTGATGTGCGAACATCTGATGTAATACCTGACGATGCTATGCTAATTATTCCGCGTGATGAAAACGGTTATTGGGATAAAAATAATGTGGTGATGGTGCAAGGCATCGCCCGCCAGATTACACCGCGCCTGATAATTGGCATCGACCTGGCAGACCATCAGTTGGTTAACTTAGCGCAACGTGAGCTGGGTAGGGCGCTGGCAGAGCAGACCGGTATCACCTGGGTAGCCCCGCAGCACTGGCGCGTTGAACTGGCGCATATCGATAGGTGGTCGCCTGCTGACATCAGTAACATGACGCGGGTTATCAAGTGGGACTTCAACAAAACCGAAGTTCTGACCGGCGGTTACTTTATTAATGGCAATGGTGTTTACCTCAGTTTAGGTGACACAGAAGCCACAGACGAAATAAGGCGCTTGGTGCATAGCGACTTGCGTAGTGTGGCCATTAAAAGCAATGAGGTTGTTCCGGCCATGGCTATCAGGTTGGCACATGGCGCGGGCATCACACAAGAGATGCTACCCCAAGAGACAGCGCTCGGATCAATGCCGATTGTGTTTACCCGTATCGCTGCTTTTGCCAATGATAAGATACAACACAAGTGGCGCTTGCGTGCCTACCTTGACAAAGACAACCAGGCGCTATTGGGCAAGCAACGTGACGAATTATCCAAATGGCAGCAGAGGGTTGTGCGGAGTGGTGTCGGTGCGGAGTGGGCTATCGATTGCTTACCGGCGCATGTGGTTAGATTTGTCAAGGATGATGCGTTGGAAGAGTTGCGCCTGCTGTTGAAGTTTATTGAAGAAGAACATCCCCGTGACCCTGATGGCAAGTTCACAGGCGATGGGGATGGTGGCAAGGATGGGGATGGTGGTGATGCTGACAAAGACGAAAAACAAGAAAAAGGAAGGCCACCAGATAAAGTGGTTATAATTGAAACACAGCAGATAGCATTGGACATTGTAAATAACCCCGCTAATTATGATGAGAACGGAGTTTTAGACCCAGACCATCAATTTGAAGTTGATGATTATAGCTTGTTTATTACAGAATCCAAGAAAAAAGCGATTCAGGACGCATTAGCGGAAACTTCAGAAATTGCTATTAATCAAGAGCGCCCAGAAGCGCCCGTAGCTGATATTTCTGGGCCTGTTAACAATGGGGTACAATCTTCTACTATTACAGATATTAGATTAGAAGGTAACTTCGGTAAAGTTCAAGAAGCCTTAGGAGAAACCTACACTCCTGAACAAGTGGTTGCCCTTACAGGTATGGGAGAACTTCCTAAAGGCGCTGAGAATCAGGGCGTTTCTATTCAACCATTAAAAGATGGGTCAGTAAGTATTGGAACTACACGTGGAAGGGATAATGTCATAGCAACAGACTATGTTTTATTTAGAGATGGTGATGGCAACCTTGTGGGTAGAACAAAAGGCTTTTTTCTTAAAGAAGAGTTACAGGGGCAGGGCATCGGAACAAGGATGTTAAATGACCAAATGGAAAATTTACGCGCCGGGGGATTCGATAGAATGGAATTACGTGCTGAACGCGGCGAGAATATGAACGGCTACTATACATGGGCTAGATTGGGTTATGATGCAGACTTGCGTTTTAACCGTATCCCTATCTTGCCTGCAAATCTTCAAAGCGCTACCAGAGTATCAGATTTAATGAAAACAAAAGAAGGACGGGACTGGTGGAAAGAAAACGGTGTGTCTACCGAAATGTCTTTTGACCTTGATGAAAATTCGCAATCTTCGAGAGTATTAGCAGCTTATATTGAAGCCAGAAAGAACAGATGATGAACGAACCAAAGGCTGATGAAGAAAAAGAGGCAGAAGAGGCAGAGAAAAATAAAAAATTAGCATGGCCCCCAGAACTTACAAAAGAGGAAGATATTGATCTTGACTCAGTTTGGGATAACATTGACAATGGATAACCCGATAGCATGGCTGCCAACCAACAGCAAATTGGCAGCCTACTACCAACGACATAAGCAGCTAACCATCCCTGAGCTATTCGACACAGCGCGGCGCATGTTGACCGTGCGTGCGTTGCAGGCGTTGCGGCTTGACTGGGAGTTGTTTGTCGAGGCGCTAATAGCTGACACCCGCGCCGGTAATGTCAAGGATAGGCGACGTTTCGGCAACTTGCTGCGTGCTCAAATGCGGCTCTTCAGCAGACGTGCTTACCTTGACGGGCTGACCGACGGCGGTATTTTGGATGCAACGTTGTCTGATAGTGACGACGATAAGATAAAAACCATGTTATCTGAGAACAGCGCCTTTGTGTCGGGTCTATCCGAAACACTGTTCAAAGGCGCTGGCATCAGTGACGCGCAGGCAGCTGGCAAACCGCGCCAATGGTGGGCCGGTTCAATACTGCCATTTTATCAAGAAGGCTTTGCATCAGCCGGGGTTAACCCCATGATGGAGTTTGTCGGCCCGTTTGGCAAAAAACCGTGTGCCACTTGCAAACACCTGTTCGGACAACGGCATAGGTTTAATGTGTGGGATAGAAATGGGCTTGGCATGGTTGGCGGTTCATTCGTCGGGCAGCGTACCATCTGCGGCAAAGGCGGCAAATGCAAGCATGGGTTAGTTACAGTGATTGCCCGTGCTAGTGGTAGTATCCGCTCGGCTGATAAAATGGTACAATTGAACTTAGATGAGATACGCAGAAATTGGGAAGATAGCCAAAGGGAGAGTGCGTGATGAAGAAATTTAGATTATGGTTTGCTGGCTCTGTAAGTAGTCGTTCTGATTATGGCTGCTATGATACGATTGATGCTGCAAAGGCGGCAACGGCAACTTTCGACGATTTTTCAAGAATTATCAGGTGGGAAGACAATGATAGAGTAGATGATATTGTTGTCTGCCATGCCTTCGCTGATTATGGAATAACGAAGTTGCAAATATTAGATGAGCATCTATATCAAGAACGGATGGCTTTGAGAAATTATGTTCCAACAGACGAAGACCGAGCAAAAATGGGTAATTTTGGTGCAGAATGGATTGGGGATGATAACGAGAGGCGCATTGCGGTAATTGAAAAAGAACTCGCTGAGTTCAAAAGGAAGCTAAAGGAATAACGTTATGAGAGCTAATAGTCTGCGCCATCACACCAACGAAGATGACACATTAAGCGAACCAAAATCTATTTGTATTCGCTATCATGACAAGGAAGGTTATTTCCATTCCATTTGGATAGAAGACACTGATGAGCTATGGGACACCTTAATTCAACTGCAAGATAAGTGCCTAAGTGATGAACTGGCTATGGAGGCGGGTAGTGATGATGGTTAATAAAATGTATCATTTGTTTATTGGCAGTGAGACAACACATGGGGCATATGAGTATAGAGATTCATTTTTAGAGGTTCATGATGCTTATCAATTTTTTGTAGAGATTGATCCAGGCACAGACGGGTATATCATGATGACTTCTGATGATGGTTCTTTGGTTCGCTCTCATGACATTAACTTACGAGACTTGGTTGTGTTTCCTGAACGTACTAAGTACTCATTGGCAGATTGTGGTGAAAGCTAGGGGCGGCACAATGACCGACGAACATATCACCAAAAAGATAACAGTAACAACGCCGGGGCTTATGGGAACAGAGC
>DRHD01000228.1 GCA_011049795.1 Porticoccus sp. | reverse complement strand
TGGTAATACTCTCGTCCTCCGTCATCGGGGTGTTTGGCTTAACCCACTTTGCCATGGTGGTAAACAATTCAACCTTGGTGAACGGCTTGGCGATATGATCATTCATCCCGGCATCCAGCACCTTCTTTCTATCACCGGCCATCGCATTAGCCGTCATCGCCAACACCGGCAACTCACGATACTTCTCTTGCTGACGTATTTCCTGCGTTGCAGCGTAACCGTCCATTACAGGCATCTGGCAGTCCATCAGGACACCATCAAAGTCTTGGTTCTCCAGAATCTCAAGGGCCTCCTGACCATTGTTTGCCAATGTCGGTATCAGCCCATTACTTTTAAGCACATGCATTGCCAATACTTGATTGACTTCATTATCTTCCACCAACAAAATTTTGGCTCCGCGTAATTGAGCAATCGCTTGCTCAATGCCATCAGCCTTTGGTTTTTTGTATTGAATTGAGGACGCTATATTCTGCTGAAGCCCCAACTGGATCGTGAAGTGAAAGGTACTGCCAACACCAATTTCACTCTCCACCCAGATTTCTCCTCCCATCATTTCGACCAAACGCCTGGAAATGGTCAGCCCCAACCCCGTACCACCATATTTACGCGTGGTTGAACTGTCAGCCTGACGAAATGCCTGGAACAGCCTGTCCTGCTGTTCAGGTGTCATACCAATGCCAGTGTCCTTGACACTAAAGTGCAACTTGACCTGGCTTTCCTCCCGCTCAAGCTGCCGTACACCAATCACGATCTCCCCAGCCTGGGTGAATTTGGCCGCATTATTGCCCAGATTAATCAGAATTTGCCCCAGTCTTAGTGGATCACCGACCAGAGCAGTGGGAAGTTCCCGTGACCACTCGAACAGCAACTCAACGCCCGCGCCTTCTGTCTTTAGGGCCATCAAGTTGTATAGATCATCAAGCACATCCTCCAGACGGAAGTCGACCGTTTCTACATCCAGCTGGCCAGCCTCAATCTTGGAGAAGTCGAGAATGTCGTTAATAATCCCCAGCAAGGATTCTGCTGAGCGATGCACGTTATCAATGTAGTTGCGCTGATTGTCAGTGAGCTCTGTTTCCAGCGCTAGGTCAGACAGGCCCAAAATGGCGTTCATTGGGGTACGTATTTCATGGCTCATATTCGCCAGAAATTCACTTTTTGACCGGGTGGCCGCTTCTGCCGCTTCCTTCGCTATCGCCAGGTCTTTCTCATATTTTTCCCTCTTGGTGAAATCGACCCACATGGAAAGGCCCTGACCACCAATCTGGATGGTGTGCACCCTCAACGTCTTCATATCGCCTGACTTGGCCCTGACACTCAAGAGCATGGGGTCAATCGCCAAACCCGTCTTGGCTGATTTTTTAACACTATGAGTCCACGCCGCTTTTAATTGTTTCCGATATTTAGGGTCTGGATAGAATAATTCCCAATGTGACTCAACGGTGGGAATATCTTCAATGGTATACCCCAGCAAGTCGACAAAAGAGTGATTAATGTGTAAAACATTACCATCGTTATCGGTTTGAGTGGCCGGTATTGGCAATTCCTCGATAAGGCGTACTAACTCCTCATGTTTTTGTGATAATTCCAGTTCTGTTTTTTTCTGTTCGGTAATATCCTTAATCACACCATGTACATTGGTAACATTGCCACTGTCATCCCGGATAACCTTTCCTATAGCCCTCATCCACACTACATCACCATCGATAGGCCTCGTATACTGATAGATGACATCAATTTTCGCACTGGCGTCTTCAAGCGCTAATCTGAACGCAGCTACCGCTACTTCTCCCAATTCTTTATTGGTACGGATGACGTTTTCTACCCAATGCTCAACCGTTATCAAACTGGCTTCTTCAGAGGGAGGCTCACCCAGCAAACCCAACGTGCTTGGCGCTAAATAAAAACTGTCATGATCGACAGAATAATCCATCCACCACGAACCTATGTGGGATAAATTCATGGCCATTTCTGACGAAAAGTTGGCTTGTTTTAGCTCGATTCCCTGTTGTTTATGATCGGTAATATCCGTTATCGCGCCAGCAGCACGATACGACTGACCATGTTCGTCACGCAGGGATTTACACCGCGCATTAAACCACCGCCACTCACCTTGTTTGGTTAATAGCCTAAACTCCACGTTATAAGGCGTGCCCTTTTCCAAATGTGAGTGTAATGCTTTTAAGGTGGGCTCGTGGTCATCCGGGTGAAGAGTGTCACTCCACGATGCCAGTGTGTTCGGGTAGTCATCCGCCTCCTCGTAGCCCAACATTTTACGATAGGGCTTTGAATACCACATATGTTGACCTGCCACATCGAGATCCCACAAACCATCGCCACTGCCTGCAGTGGTTAGAGCAAAACGTTCTTCACTTTCCTGCAACGCCTCTTCAGCCCGTTTTTGCTCTGTTATATCGGTTGTAGCACCGGCGACACGATAGGCTTTTCCAGATTTATCACGCAAAGACTTACATCGTGCTTTAAACCACCGCCATTCACCCTGTTTGGTTTTTAAGCGATACTCTGAATTATAGGGTGTGCCCTTTTCTACATGTGAATAGTACGCTTTTAGGGTTGCCTCTTTATCCTCTGGATGAAGGCCATCAATCCATGTTTTTAGCGTGCTGGGATAATCACTCTCATCCTCATAGCCCAATAATTGACGGTAAGCCTTTGAATACCAAATTCTTTCACCTACAAGATCAATATCCCACAGGCCATCACCACTGCCTGCCGTAGCCAATTCAAAACGTTCTTCACTTTTCTGTAACGCCTCTTCAGCCCGTTTTTGTTCTGTGATATCGGCGATAGAGCCGGCAGCACGATAGGCCTTGCCAACGTCATTACGCAGGGACTCACCCCGTGCAATAAACCATTTCCACTCGCCCTGCTTGGTCAGTAGGCGGTAAACCACATCATAGGGCGTGCCCTTTTCCAAATGTGAGTTAAACGCTTTTAAGGTAGAGTTCCGGTCCTCTGGGTGAAGAGCGTCACTCCATGACTTCAGTGTGTTTGGAAAATCATCCTCGTCCTCATAACCCAGTAATTGGCGGAAACGATCTGAATACCAAAAGTATTGCCCCGGTAGATCAAAATCCCACAAACCCTCACCGCTGCCAGAGGTCGTTAATGCAAAGCGCTGCTCGCTTTCAAGAATGACCTTCTCTGTTCTTTTAAGCTTGAGTATTTCCTCAGCTAACACCTGGCGTCTTTTGGCCTCACGCCGTATATACAATGCCAACATAAGGGAAAGCAGAAAGAAATTTGACAACAAAAACATAGCGCCCAAGCTCAAACCAGGCTTAAGTACATAAGAAGTAACCAGTAATACCAAAATGATAAAATAAATCGAGGTGATCAGAAATTTGATATGGGATGCCGACCTTTTCTGTTGTTGTTTGCTTTGAACCATAGGAACTCATCTCAGATGAAAGAACAATCCCTGTTTTACACTTTGACTTCAACCACTGATGTGGTTATTTTTTGTACATGTAGTTTTCCACAGTTATGGCCTAATTGAAACCCTAAGGGGTAAGTGGCAAGGCATATTCCACCCTTTGATTAGAATAGTATATGCGACCAAATATTGCCTGGCACTCCATTCAAATGCCCGAACAAGCTAAACCCGCTACCTCAGGTAGCGTTCAACACCCCCCCCTAAATTTGGTATTTATCATTGGTACTGTCATGAGTGCTGTCGTTGCCCTTAACTCAGTAACGCTATTTAGGTTAATCAGCCCTAAAAGAGAGTTTCCCTGGCATTGTGCAGGGTCGACTATTTTTTCAGTCACCGCCTTAATCCACGACAAGGCTTTTAATTCACTGGACTCAATAAAATCACAGCCTGACAGGCAATTCCCTCTCCCCGCCCCTCAAAACCCAGATTCTCTGTGGTGGTTGCCTTGATGTTAATCTGGTCAACATTACAGCCGCAATCGGTAGCGAGGTTGATGGTGATTTGTTCGAGATAAGGCGACATTTTAGGGGCTTGAGCAACAATAGTCATATCTGCATTGGACAGGCTATAACCCTTACTGCCTACCAGTGAAACGACTTCACGTAATAGCTCGCGGCTGTCTATTCCTCTATAGCGCGGATCTGTATCGGGAAAATGTCTACCTATATCACCGAGTGCGGCCGCTCCCAGAAAGGCATCACAAAGTGCATGAATAAGCACATCGCCATCGGAGTGGGCGACCAAACCATGCTCATAAGAAATGGTCACACCACCAATAATTATATGATCGCCTTCTCCAAAGGCGTGAACGTCGTAGCCTTGTCCTATTCTCATTCACCTAACCCCACAAGCCCTGCTCTCATAGTGTTTCCTGTTGGTAATTCATGATCGCTTCAGCAATGGCCATATCTTCTGAGCGAGTGATTTTGATATTGTCGCGGCTGCCCTCCACCACCTGTGGGGTATGACCCAGCCGCTCAACGGCGGCAGACTCATCTGTGGGCTTCCAATGGTCACGTACCGCTGTCTTCAAACTCCAGCTCAGTAAACCATAGCGGAACATTTGTGGTGTCTGAGCAGCCCAGAGCTGCGTGCGATCTTCCGAAGATTCGATATCAGCACCGTTTAGCACTCGCTTCACGGTATCACTCACAGGGATCGCCAGCACGCCGCCCACCTTGTGATCTTTCAGGTTATCGACCAGCTTTTGAATATCGGCGACCCTGACGCAGGGACGAGCCACATCGTGTACCAACACCCAATCATCAGTATCGGCTTCTCGCTGTAGGCATTCCAACGCCAGCCTGACCGAATCAGCACGCTCATCACCGCCATGAACGGTACGAATCCGTGAATGATTAAAGACCTCTAATTCTTGCCAGCGATTGTCCTCTGTGTTGACGGCCACCACAATAATTGACTCATCAACCGCCAACAGTCTCTCCAGCGTGTGTTCAATCACTGTCTTGTTATTAAGCATTTGGTACTGCTTGGGCACCTCTCCACCAAAACGGCTTCCCGTTCCAGCGGCAGGTACGATAATCCAGCGATTCACTTCTGCTCCTTATCGACAACCATATAAAAGGTCTCGCCTTCCTTCACCATTCCCAAGTCGGTCCTGGCACGCTCTTCTACGCTCTCCAGCCCATCTTTTAGATCACTCACTTCACCGGCCAAAATGCTATTGCGTTCACGTAGATCATCATTCTCTTGCTGCTGTATGTCCACTTTGTGCTGAAGCACTTGCCTTTGGGCCATGCTGCCCTCACCCACCCACAGCCGATACTGTAGGAGCAAAAAAAGCAGGGTGAAAATCACTAATAGCCAACGCATCCCTAGATTCTACAGAACAAAGGAACTAACGTCAGCGGAGAACGAGACCAGATTAGACATGAGGTAGAACGGAGTAAGGGAGATAGAATGAAAATAGCCATCAGGGTGAGGATCCACACCTAATGACTATATAGAATAGAAATACCAACTAGGACTTGAATTCACCTCGTCCACGATAAGGTGCGGTACCACCCAGCTCGGCTTCAATACGCAGCAAGCGGTTATATTTGGCCACTCGGTCAGAACGGCATAGAGAACCAGTTTTAATTTGACCCGCCGCCGTCCCTACCGCTAAATCAGCAATGGTGGTGTCTTCAGTTTCACCGGAACGGTGTGAGATAACCACGGAATAGCCCGCGTCTTTTGCCATTTGAATAGCGTCCAGTGTTTCTGAGAGAGAACCGATTTGGTTAAATTTAATCAAAATCGAGTTGGCCACGCCCATCTCGATGCCTCGCTGAAGGATTTTGGTATTGGTGACAAATAAGTCATCACCC
>DRHD01000227.1 GCA_011049795.1 Porticoccus sp. | reverse complement strand
TCTGTATAGAGTGCGGGGGGCATAAAGATCCAAAAAATAAAAACAATCGAGAGAATGGCTGCAATATGCCTTGTTATTTGTGTGATATTCAAGTGGCTGGTGATGGGTGCCCCTACTGCCAAAACGGCCAAGCCCTCTACCGTATCACTGGTGAGGTTGAGCTGAAGTTTGGCGTCAAGCTAGACTTGGAGCATTTTGGATTGACTAAAGTCCAGGTAGAAAATTCTATTGCGGTAGAGTCGGGAGAATTACACATGAAGTGGCTCTGCGTAGCTAAGGCCGAGAGGGTGACATCCGAGGTGCCAGGGTGAGGGGTAACAGGTGACTGATCCAGGGGTTCAATGTGGCTATGCGTATCACGCCCAAGGAGAGACACATGATTGATTGTTTCTATGAAAATATGAGGCGCATATCATATGAGGGCGGCGCGGTTTTTGTTCCCGTTTGCCAAACGTGCGGACGATTTGTGAGGGCTGACAAGACAGTTTTGGTCAACGATTGTACTGGCTTGAAAAACCAGCCTAATGCGAGCTGCTCAAAGTGCGGGCGCACTAAAATGGTGTTCGAGGGGTTTTGCGAATGACCAGCGTTAAATTATTCTTTTCTCTTTTAGGATCGCAATGTTGGTATGAAGGTATTGATCTGAAACCACGCTTCTGGCAATGTCGGCAAGTTCGAGGCGACGGGATAAACAGGAGAACACAATGAGCAAATCGGAGAAAATCAGAGACGCGATCTTGAAGGACATCACCGATCGGCGGGGATGGCGGCAAGAGTGGGACCAGTTTGATGGAGACGTTCAGAATGAAATCCGGTCGACGTGGCTGAATATCATCGAGAAAATCGTCGAACCAGAGGGGTTGCGATCTTGAAACTTGGCTCTGCGGCCCCCGCCGAGAGGCTGGCGAAATGAAGGATGACCGAGATTTGGGGCCGAATGGACACTATAGCTGAAGTGATCAGGACAACCCGCAAGCCTCATAAATGCTGGGGATGTGCTAAGGTATATCCTGCCAAAACAAAAATGAAATATATCAAGACGGTAGACAATGGGGATTTTGTTGGTTCGTATTGGTGCAAAACCTGTGAAGATTTTTTAGACACCCTTTCATACTGGGATAAAGAGGACGGGTTTCTAATGGGTGATTTGCTGAATTATGACCATTATCCCGAGAGGGTGACATCCGAGGTAACAGGGTGATCAGGTACCTTCTGGGAGCACTGGCAAATGTTGATTGATCCTATTGTGTGGGTTGCTGTGAAGAAACCAAAAGAAACCAGAGGACGCCCGAAAAATCCGGAACCCGCCAAGAGTATAATGCTGACCTTTCAGGCTGACGAGTACCAGAAGATTCAGGCGTTCCGCAGAAAGCATATGTTGCCTTCAGATGCTCTGGCTGCGCGCCGATGGCTTCAGGGAATTAAATGAGCCAAGATAGGATGACTGATACACCCGCCTACCCTATACAGCATGACGGCTCTCTGGGTCTGGTTTGGGAGTTGACCGAGCAACCTTATGAGGTGCGCAGAGGTATGTTTTACTTCCGCATAAAAATGGGAACAGATTGCGAAGTCTGGCACAAGGGTTTGTTACATTCTTGCCCATTCAGCCCGCACAAGAAAGGCTCAGAGGTTGGCCAAAAGGGCCAAGCTCTCTATAGAATAACGGGAGAGGTTTCGCTGATGCGGATGAGCGAAGTTCTTAAATCTGACAACAAAGAGGCGAACCTGTTTTTGGGCTTTCTCGGCGAGCATTACGAAGACGACAAAGCGAACCCCTGGCTCTGCGTAGCCCCCGCCTCGATGGTGACATCCGAGGTAACAGGGTGACAGTCTACATAGCAGCAAGTTGGAAATATTATCACACTGTCGAGATGCTCACAGACCTGATAGATGCCAAGGGCCATACGGTTTGGTCGTTTGTTCGTAACAACTTTGAAGAGTTCAATCAAAATGGGCATAGCAACTTTGAAGACTGGATAAACTCAGAGAACGCTGATAAGGCTTTTATGTATGACGTGGGCAGTGCGACTAAGGCTGATCTAGTTATCTATATTGGGCCATCGGGTACAGATGCTTGGGCAGAAGTTGGCGCAGCCTATGGCAAAGGTAAAGGTAAGATATTTGGCATAACCGGATCGAAGGGTGAACAGGTGGGCCTGATGCGTAAAATGGTTACTTGGTTCGGAACCCATTATGAGCTATTGGATGCAATTGATGCCTTGGCGGCAGGAGTGTACAAGATTGGCTATCGTCATCCCCCATGACATCCGAGGTAACAGGGTGAAGTTCAAAATAAAAGTATCAAATATTGACGTGGGAGAACCTTGGCATGAGCCCTATGATAAGCCCGAGGTCACAAACCTGAAAGAAGCCCAGGCTTGGGCAAAGGACACTGTAAAGTGGTTCAATGAGACTTGCCAGTCAGGCGAGCAACACAGAGAACTACATGGTGTAGAGCTGGATGGGCCTTCAGAAGTGCATGAATGGTATAAGTTGTCGCTAACTACTCAGCTTGGTTCAGGTCGTCTTTCGGGTCAGAGTTATGATGTTATGGCATGCGAAAACTGCGATGTGACAGGAAAAAGATTTGGCCTTGGTGAAGGCGGCATCAAGAGAGATTCTAAATTCAGAGCTAAGAAATACTCAAGATGTCAACCAAACAAAGTGGAGGTAACAGGGTGAGCCGTCCAGCTTCGCTTTATCCGTACAGGGACCAGCTTGATTTCATTGTCTTGCTAATCAATTGGGGTGTTGTTGTGAGTTTACGATTTATCCGATGGGTTGCCCTGAAGATTACCCAAGCGACTATGAAAAGGTTTAAGTGTCTATTCGGCGAACTGCGCGATTGGGTGAGATAGTGGACCCTGAAATCGAAGTTATTGAGAAGTTCAGCAAGTTACAGGTTGACGAACAACATCGAGTTGCGCGATGGATTCTAGACAAGCTGGGTGGGAAGGTAAAGTCAAAGAGCAAGCTTACCGTCTTGGCAGATAGAAGGACGAAAGCGATAATCAGAGCCCGGGAGGCTCGACGCCGATAATGAAAAATCGGGCCGTTTGTGACTCACTTGTAAAACTTGGTTGACAATTCATATATCTATATTGTAGAAGCATATGGCACAAGCAGCACAATTTCAGAAGCGCTATCAACGCACAGAATCAACCAGCGGTACAGGGGCACCACATTCCATCCGGGATGAGATGAAAGGCTTTAATACATCGCTGACCTTCAGCATCAGACCAGATCCCACGGGAACTGGAAAATTTCAAACGACACTTGAAGAGGATCTTGACAAGATCAAGAATGACCCTGGAAATGTCGATTGGGATGATTGGGCACTGGGTTCTGTCTCTGTATTAACTCAAGATATTACTACAACCTCAATCACAGGCTGGAGGCTCATCGCCGATTCGGGAACAGTCAAGGGTGAAATTCGAGGCGCATTTTGAGTATCTTCTTCAAGGGGATATGGGCATCTCAGCAAGCGCCCAGTCCGGGCTCTGTAGATGGTCCCGCCAGTAGTACACTGAATGCGGTTTCCCGTTATGCCGATACCTCTGGAAAACTTCTCAAAGATAGCGGAATTATCATCTCCGATACTGATGATGTCATAATTCCCGGCAATTTGAATGTTCTCGGTGTTACCACTTACATCGAGAGTACCATATTACAAGTTTTAGACAAGAATATTGAACTTGCAAAAGTCGCAACACCTACAGATATTACAGCAGACGGTGGTGGAATTACGGTTCTTGGTGCAACCAATAAAACTTTAATCTGGAATAATACGACAGGTGCATGGGAATTCAATCAGAAGATTCGCACTGGAAATTTAGAATTCGATACAAATACAATCCGCTCCACTGATACTGACGGCAATATTCTATTGTTACCGAATGGCGTTGGTAATGTAGGTATTGGGACAAATTCACCTGATGCATTATTGGATATAGAAGTTGTCGATACAAAAAACGCAACAGGCTTAAAGGTTTCTCAGCTTGATGTAACTAACAATCCAACCGGCCTTGATGTTGTAAACGCAGGCACAGGAAGTTCTTTAAGAGTAACCCACAACGCCGCTACAGGAATAGCTGCAAATATAATTTCAAACTCTACAACAGCCCGAATAGTAACTATCAGCGGTACTTCCTTAACAACCGGTCAGGCTATAGCAGCAACAGATGCCGATGCATTGACAACCGGCTCGCTATTATGGCTGAAAAGCAATTCGGCTGATACAAATACGCGCCTCCTTGTTCAGGTTCATAATGACAACCCGCTTGCTGTTGGCGCGATACCAATGCACTTGACACAAGATTCAATATCGGCAGCACTAATAGTACTAAAGAATTCATCCGGTGTAGCTGTTCAGATTGGTGTTAGTAATCCCGATGATTTAGATACCGCCGCAATTAATACACAGGTTTCAAACGATAATGCTAGAACTACAGGTTTGACCGTTGGCCACCGTATTGAAATAGCAACCAATGTCGGTGATACATCTGGCCATATTTATTTAGGTTTGGTAATTGACGATATTTTAGATGATGGTGCCAGTCAGAAAGGTGCAATACTTACAGGATTAGGCTGGGGCGCTTGTTTTATCTCAGGTAGTGGTGACATGTTCTTCGATGACTATGAGCCAACGATAGGGGCTGAATCAAGTGGAGACTTTAACCAGAATGGTTTCGCTATAAACTTTAAAGGTGGCGATGGATTTGATTCAGGCGCAGTTGATAGAGACGGCGGCAACATAAGATTATTCGGCGGCGATAAAGCTAATTCAGGAGTTGTCGGAAATGTTATTCTTGCCCATACTGGAACACTTGCACGCGGTCGGGTCGGCATTGGAACAGCAACTCCTACTGAAGTATTAGAAGTAAACGGAAATGTAAAGGCTAATAATCTGAAAACCCACACGCTAATCGAAAATCGCGCCCCAGTTGAATCAACGGTCTCAGACGCTTTCGTCACACTGGCATCTTCGGCAGCAACTACGTTCAGTGGTCGGCCAGTTCTTTGTTTTGTAAACGTACCTATGTTTCCCAGTGTTGCTAATACTGGAGTTATACTTGCGATCCAAATCGATTCCGGCTCTGACGCAGAAGCTGCCAGAATACTTCTTCAAGAAACGGAGCATACTTCTCTCTCAGGACAAGTTATCATAACGCCCCCGGCTGGCAGTCACACTATCAATTTACGTTGGCGGCGCAACGGGGGGACAGGAACATTGACCCTGGATACCAACGATCAGATACTTCTACATGCTATAGAACTATAGTTACAAAATTAAACAGAAATGAAGGAAATAAAATGACACAGATAATAAAACTTGAATTAACTCTTGATGAATTGAATTTTATTCTGGGCGCATTGGGTGAACTGCCGGCGAAAACCAGCATGGCGTTGATTGTTAAGATTCAGGCAATAGCACAGGAGCAGATGAAGCCGCAGAGCATACAGGAAGTGAAAAGCGTCCCTGAAAAGAAAGTCAATTAATGCCAGTTCTTGAAAAGGAAGAAAGGGAAGAGCTGTGTAAGCCGAGATGGTATTGTACCTGCAACAATCAATGGCCCTCAAGCAAGTGTGATATTGTGGATTTCATTTGTGTGGCAATTGTGCGATTGAGATAATACCCGAAAGCCAGCGTGCCGGAGTGGAGCCTTACCCGAATGCCTGAAAAGTCATGATTTTAACTGAAGAGCAAGCAAAGACAAAACAATGCCCGCACTATCCGCATGACTATGTCATCAC
>DRHD01000226.1 GCA_011049795.1 Porticoccus sp. | reverse complement strand
TAAGGACAATCCACCAGGAGCCGACTTTGTGCCTTTGGCAAAGTCGGGGAGTGCGCTAAATAAGGCGGCGGTCGCCACACCAGCACCAACTGCGATAAAACAGATAATCAAGGCGGAAATAGCCGGGGCGATAGCCGTTCAAATCAAAAAGATTCTGACCGCCGTTCCTTTCCCACTTAATCTAGTGCTCGCTGCTGGTGCTGGTGTTGCCGTGAATGCCTTATTCAACCAACTCCCAGGCTTTGCCAAAGGCACTAGATCGGCTCCTGGTGGATTGTCCTTAGTTGGTGAAGAAGGGCCGGAATTAATGAACATCCCAAGGGGTGCGCAGATAATCCCTAACAATCGGTCAATGGACATTATAAATAATTCAGGTGGTAACACCATAAATGTCAGTCTTGCCGTCCAAGCCCTATCCTTCGATAATACTGTAATGGATGAGATCGAACCGCGCCTAATCGCCATGATTGAGCGCGGGCAATCTCAACTGACAATGGCATGAGTTTACCCGTATCAGCAGCATGGCGCGCAGCTGCACGGCAAGCAAGGGATGTCAGGCCGTTGGTACGTCTTTATTATGGCGATGAATCCAGCTATTTAACGCTCTCTACCCACGATATGCAGCACGATGGCACTGAGTATAGGGGCTTGCTGTTGGAAAGCCCTCAGACCGATCTAGCCGGTAATATGACCACTCATAAAATAACCTCAAATATTACCTCGCTGAAGGTCAATAATTTAGAATATAAACCCGGTGGCAGGTTTTCAGATTTAATTGAAACCGTAGGGGCTGGCTCGGATATTGGCTTTTACAATCGCTGGTATGAAATAAGATTATGGACCAAAGACATCACCACGTGGACCGGATTGCCCCACCTGTCAGCGGGGAAAGTCATTGACATTAAACAGCTGGGCGATGAGGTTGAATTGATCTTAGAGGAAAATAACCAGCCTAAATTCGTTGACATTGCTGATACTTTACTCGTAGCTGCAGATGCTGCCGATGGCGTTCATCTGCCAGTAACTAGCGAAGGCAAAGTAAAACAGTTTGTGGGCGGTGATCATATCTTGCATGTTGGTGATACTGTTGCAAGCACTGCAACGTCATCATACAAGAACAATTTAACCAAGGCACTTGATTTAGGCTTTGATGCTTCCGGGAATCAACGCTGGTTAATATCTGAACACAAGATGGAGGGCATGGTAACTGATGAATCAGATTCAGATGGATTATGGAGCGTTGATTCAGAGACAAATAGATTAGTAGAATTATCCGCTTTTACAGTTGAACAGAATACATCCGCTGGCTGTATTATCAGCCATGCTGTAGGTGTTGAATTTTATGATTATTGGCTACCAACTAAAATGCAAGACGAAGCTAATGAAGGGGCTGGCGATTGGGGCAATGATGATAGGATGCGTGATGGTGTATTTACTACGTCGAGTGAATCCGCAGCAGGTGATACAGGTGATAGATCGGTAATAGAATTAGCTTTCCCTGCTTGGGATAATCAAAGTGTGGCAGATGCGCAAATAAGTGAAATTTCCGTATGGGCACGCACATATTATGATGAAATTAATCCGGGAACTCCGGTTGTTGTTTTTAAAATGGATAATGCCGCCGATGGTGGCACAGGCGACTGTAAAGCAAATGGTGTTTCAACTGCAATTTATAACGTTTTTAACTTTGTTTCTGCAATAAGTGCCCGCATTGGGTCTTCTGTGCGGGTAGATAATAATGTCGTTACCGATGACGCTGATGATTATGATGTATTTGTATATCAGGTTTATAAGCGTATAACTTATCTACCGACATCACAGTTGACGATCTTACCCGGTGCAAGGGGTTATGAGACACCGACCTATTTAGATAATCGCGCCACAACTGAAGGCTACACCGAAACTCATGTGGACAATGACAATTCAGGCGCATTAGCTGAACACCCGATCACGATTCAAGAAATACTTTTAAGAGACTTGCTGAGTTTCAATACCGATGAGCATTTGAATGAGAATGATTTTACTACGCATGCCAAATGGGATGTTACAGGCGTAGTCGATGATACAGGCAACGATGCTGATTGGACATTCGCTGGTGGGTCTCTCAACGGCACACTAATTCAAACCGCAGCCAATCGTTTATTAAAAGGGATTGCGGGACGTAAACAATTCCTGAAATATACTGTAGCAGTAACGACCCCGCCGGATGGGGATTTTACGCTTGTCTTAACTGGTGTCTCTGAATCCCCCGTATCGGTCCCGTACACTGCCGGAGTTCATTATTTACCATTCATCGCCGCCGCTGATATTGACACTGCTGACTTTGTGATCACCAG
The DNA here is from genome assembly GCA_011049795.1 of Porticoccus sp. The sequence continues at coordinate 704 of DRHD01000226.1, read as the reverse complement.
CTTAGAGACAACATCTACTGTAGGCGAATTTACGCTTGATGGAATTCATCTTTTGGCGATGGACTACGACGAAGATACTTACAATATCGCCTCAAATGACATTTCAGCCTGGCTACACGCATTTGCATTGACCGAGCCGACAGACCCTTGGAAGTTGCTTGCTGAATTAGGGCAGAATAGCAGATCGTTTACATGGCCACAGCCTAACGGCGTTGTCAAAATTAAAGTCTTGGAAGATACTTACTCAGCATCAGTCAGAACCATTGATCTTGCTCAAGCGATTTCAGAACCAAAATTTACCAGGACAAGCGTTAAGGGCAAGAAAAAGAATAATACTGAGGGAATTGCTACCAAGGTTGAAGTTCAATATGACTTTGACGGCAGCAAATATCAGAGCGTTACAACATTCAGCCAGGACACTACCCAACAACTTAAATACGGTCTGTTGGCTGCTGAATCTTACCTGAAATTCCAGTCAAAATACATCCATAGCAGCGCGACTGCGAACCTGTTAGAAGATTATCTCTTGGCGCAATGGAAGCAACCGCACAATCTTGTTGAAGTCGACCTGGGAATCGATCATCTTGATATAGATTTCGCGGATATCGTTGAGTTTTCAAACCCACCGTATAAGGTAATGGGCGAAACAATCACCGCTAACGCTACACGAGGGGGGCAGACTATTTACCCGTATTGGTGGATTT
>DRHD01000225.1 GCA_011049795.1 Porticoccus sp. | reverse complement strand
AGATGTGTATAAGAGACAGACCTCAGGGGATGATCCTGGTCACTGGCCCTACAGGTAGCGGTAAAACGGTCTCTCTTTACACAGGCTTGAATGTTCTCAACACCGTTGAACGCAACATTTCTACTGCAGAAGATCCCGTTGAAATTAATATGCCCGGCATCAACCAGGTGCAGATAAGAGAAAGGGTCGGCCTAACCTTCCCTGAAGCTCTTCGTGCATTCCTCCGGCAGGATCCCGATGTCATCATGGTGGGCGAGATTCGTGACCTAGAAACTGCTGAAATTGCGATTAAAGCAGCGCAGACTGGCCATATGGTGTTATCCACCCTGCACACCAATAGCGCACCAGAAACCCTAACACGACTGCTGAACATGGGTGTCCCAGCATTTAACGTCGCCACATCAGTCAGTCTTATTATTGCTCAACGCTTGGCTAGGCGGTTATGCACCCACTGCAGGAAACTAGCGAGTGACATCCCTGAGAAAATCCTTAAAGAAGAAGGATTTGAACAAATAGACATACCGTTCGACCAAATACAACTCTATCACCCTCAAGGGTGCCCCAAATGCACCAATGGTTATAAGGGCAGGCTTGGTGTTTATGAAGTACTGAAAGTGACACCGAGCATATCTCGAATTATTATGGAGGGAGGGAACTCTCTGGAAATTGCTAGCAAAGCAGTAGAGGAAGGTTTCAGAACTTTGCGCCAGTCGGCACTTCGCCGTGCTGCTGAAGGTATAATCAGTTTGGAAGAAGCAAACCGGGTAACCAAGGATTAATCCATGGCAACTGCAAAAGCACAAACCTTTGTTTATAAAGGAAAGGATAAAAAAGGCAGAGCCATCCAAGGGGAGGTCAAGGGCACAAACCTGATGCTCGTTAAGGCTCAGCTTCGCAAGCAGGGGGTTGTAACCACCTCTGTTAAGAAAAAATCAAAACCCCTCTTTAGCCAAAAACCAATCAAGCCTTCTGACATCTCAGCATTTACTCGGCAAATGGCCACCATGATGAAGGCCGGGGTACCGCTAGTACAAAGTTTCGACATTGTGGCGGAGGGCGCAGACAAGGACTCCCTTCGCGATCTTATCTCCCATATCCGGGACGATGTCGCATCCGGCATCAGCTTTGGTGGAGCCTTGAGAAAACACCCTAAATATTTTGATAACCTATTTTGCAGTTTGGTTGAAGCGGGCGAACAAGCAGGCGCGCTGGAAACAATGTTGGACCGCATTGCTACCTACAAGGAAAAAACTGAGACCCTGAAAGCAAAGATAAAAAAAGCCCTAACCTACCCAACCACCGTAGTCATCGTTGCTGTAATCGTGACGGCTATTCTTTTGATAAAAGTGGTTCCGGTTTTTGCTGAAACATTTAGCAATTTTGGGGCCGAGCTTCCTGCCTTTACCCTATTTGTACTGGGGATTTCCGAGACAGCCCAAGAATGGTGGCTAGTGTGGCTGGTGAGTATCATTGCCGCCTTCATCATCATTCGTGAGCTCCACCGTCGCTCACCAGCTTTTGAGGCTGCTATAGACAAATACTCACTAAAAATTCCAGTGATAGGCAATATTCTATACCAAGCAGTTGTTGCCCGTTTTGCCCGAACATTATCAACCACCTTTGCTGCGGGGGTACCTCTTGTGGACGCGCTGAACTCTGTCGCCGGGGCCTCAGGTAACGCCGTTTATCGTATTGCAATTCATAAGGTTCGCGATGATGTAACCACAGGTATTCAGCTGCATACCGCCCTGCGTGCTACCAAAAAATTTCCTGTTTTACTACTTCAAATGGCTGCCATCGGCGAGGAATCTGGCGCCCTTGATGAAATGCTGGAAAAAGCTGCCGAACATTATGAAGAAGCTGTCGATAATTCTGTCGACAACCTAACCACGCTGCTAGAACCCTTGATTATGTCTGTTCTTGGCGTGCTTGTGGGTGGACTACTGATTGCTATGTACCTGCCAATCTTCAAACTGGGTGCAGTGATTTAAATTGAACCTATATGCCTGATACTATGGGGTTACCCCCCACCTTAATCATTGCCGCCAGCTTTATCTTTGGGTTACTGATAGGTAGTTTTCTCAATGTAGTGATTTACCGGCTGCCATTACAACTTTCAGCCTCATGGCGCAGAGAATCACTGGATTTCCTTGGCATGGAACCAGACCCCAAAACTGCCAATGTCAATATTGTCGCCCCCGCCTCTCACTGCCCAAAATGTGGCACAGAGATCAAACCCTGGCAAAACATTCCTGTTTTCAGCTACCTGTTGTTAAAAGGTAAATGCAGTAACTGTGCGGCCTCCATCTCTCTTCAGTACCCCTTGGTTGAGATTGCCTGTGCGCTAATCACTACCTTCGTGGTTTATCACTACGGCTTAACATCTACCGGCCTTCTAGTATTACTGTTTAGCTGGAGCCTGCTCGCTTTAACCGGCATTGACTTCAATGAACAGCTATTACCCGACAACATAACACTACCGCTCCTATGGTTCGGCTTGCTGATTAATACACACGACACCTTTGCACCATTAAGTGATGCTGTGATTGGCGCTGCTGCTGGCTACCTTTGCCTGTGGTGGATTTTTTGGGTATTCAAACTACTCACAGGCAAGGAAGGAATGGGGCACGGAGACTTCAAACTTCTTGCAGCACTGGGCGCCTGGGTGGGATGGCAACAGTTATTACTCATTGTGTTGCTCTCTTCTCTGGTGGGTGCAGTTGTGGGCATTGCTATGATCATCTTTCTCGGTCGTGATAAACAAATCCCTATTCCCTTCGGCCCCTATTTGGCCGCCGCCGGCTGGATCACCCTTGTCTGGGGTGACAAGATCACCGGCCACTACCTATCCCTGTTTGGTTAAACACTAGCTTATGTATGTGATTGGTCTCACGGGGGGTATTGGCAGCGGCAAGAGCGCTGTTGCCCAATATTTCAAACGCCTTGGCATTGGAGTCATTGATGCTGACATCGCCGCTCGCAAGTTCGTTGAAAAAGGGTCTCCCGCGCTCACCAAAATTGTTGAGCACTTTGGTGTAGAAACCCTAAACAGTGACAGCACACTCAACCGAGCCTTTCTTCGCACACAGATCTTTATTGACCCACAGGAACGGCTCTGGCTAGAAGCACTTCTGCACCCACTGATTCGGACATGGATTCAACAAGCTCTATCCATCGCCATGGGCCCATACACCATCCTCGAAACACCGTTACTCCTGGAGACTGACCAGCACCTTTTAGTTGATCGAATTCTGGTGGTTGATACACCAGAGAAGTTACAAATAAGGAGGGCTTCACATCGAGATAACAACATTGAAGAACAAATACGTGCCATTATGAAAACACAGCTACCACGCGAAGAACGTCTGGGTAAAGCAGATGACGTACTCGACAACAGCGGCTCTCTTGACCATATTGAGCGACAAGTAACAGAGCTTCACTACAAATACTTGACGTTAGCGGCACAAAAAAAAAGGGCGGGCACGTAAAACCGTCCTTATGTGCACTTCCAGTCATGCAGTACGCATGAGTAACATGACTAACTTTCAAGACCAGAAACATACAGCAGATAAAAAATGAATACACAGAAAACGACCACTACGGTTAACTGCCCTACCTGTAAAAAACCTGTAGCCTGGGGAGAACAATCGCCTTACAGGCCATTTTGCTCCAAGCGCTGCCAACAAGTGGATTTTGGTGATTGGGCATCAGAAAACTTCAGTATCCCCGGTGCCCCAGCCATACAAGACGCCTTGGATGATGAAGACATAATTCAGCATTAACCAAACACTCTATATAAGCTTCTACATCGATGACTTATGACAAACTATCAGATATCTGGTTACACGTTTAAAGATTAGACTGAGACTTAAGCATATCGATAATAGGCTGATTAGCTTCTGGAAATTGATATTCCTCCAGCTGATCAACTGCCACCCAAGCGATTTCCTGCCCCTCATTCCCTCTCGGATCACCAGAAAATTTAGTGACCTTCCATACGTCGAGCAGAACAGTTTTTTCCGTATACACATGGTGAATATTGAGTAGTGGTTCGGCCCCTATCACACTAATAGCCAACTCTTCCTCCAGCTCACGGGCCAGAGCAACTCGGACAATCTCCCCCTCTTCCACTTTACCGCCAGGAAATTCCCAGAGGCCACCCTTATGCACATGATCAGGTCGCCGGGCTATCAGAATTTTACCATTCTCTCCAACAATGACTGCCGCAGCCACATGAATGGGTATCATCAGGTCCGGTATTCCGCATTAATTTTTACATAGTCGTAAGACAAATCTGTGGTCCAAATTGTCTCGCTAACATCACCGCGGTTAAGGAGGATTCGAATACATATCTCGTCCTGATCCATCACAGCCTGACCATGCGCCTCGGTATAGCTACCAGCCCTGCCACCTTGCTCTGCGATCAGCACGTCGCCCAGATAGACTTGAACAGCGTCTACATCCAAATCGGGCACATCCGCACGACCAATTGCAGCAAGGATTCTCCCCCAATTAGGGTCCGAAGCGAACAATGCTGTTTTAACGAGCGGAGACTCTGCCACGGTATATGCCACGCTCAAGCATTCTGAACTATCAGCACCGCCCGTTACATTCACAGTCACAAATTTAGTAGCACCCTCACCATCCTGAACAATCTGTTGCGCCAGAGAGATAAAAATATCTATGAGTGCAGACTTAAAGCTTGCCTGTTCCTCCGCAGGCAACTCATCGACGTTGACCCCAGAAGCACCTGTAGCCACTAACATTGCGCAGTCATTGGTAGAAGTATCACCATCTACAGTGATTCGGTTAAACGATGCATTCACAGCATCATTCACCAGTGCCTGCAACATGGTCTGCTCCAATGCGGCATCGGTGGCCACATAAGCCAACATCGTTGCCATATTAGGCTTAATCATTCCCGAGCCTTTGGAAATGCCTGTAATAGTGACAGTTTTACCCGCCAGAGTGAGCTGCACACTGGCGCCTTTAGGCCGGGTATCTGTCGTGAGAATACCGTGCGCTGCGTCTTGCCAACCAGATTCAGATAACGCGGAAAAAGCCATAGGTAATGCTGTAATAATTTTCTCCACGGGTAATGGTTCACCAATAACCCCTGTAGAAAAAGGCAATATGGCCTCCCCTGCTATCCCAGCAACTCGCCCCATGGCCTGACAGACTACTCTCGCATTTTCCCTACCAGATTCACCCGTTCCAGCATTGGCATTCCCTGTATTGGTCACCAAATAACGGGGGCGCGTAATAGCGAGGTGCGCTTTAGTCAGCTGAACCGGTGCCGCACAAAAAGCATTTTTTGTGAAAACACCAGCAATGGCACCACCTTCGGTAATTTCCATCACCACCAGATCCTTCCGACCCGGCGTCTTGATTCCCGCACTAGCCGCACCTAATTTAAAACCAGGTACTGGATACATTTTGGGGAAACTGTCTTTACCAACAGCCATTACGATATCTCTGCCTCTATTGACGAAGGCCGTTTATGTGCCTTCACTCAAACAACCTTGTTCTAAAAAAGACGGCCTTAAGAAAGGCGGCCATGACACTGCTTAAATTTCTTCTCGCTGCCACAAGGACAGGGGTCATTTCTCCCCACCTTCTTAGCCCTCCTGACGAAAGGCTGATCAACTTGCGGGGCAGGTTTCTCACCACCATTACCAATAGCTGACACTTCATCGTGCTGCATTTGTAACTGCTGTTGTTGCTGGGCCTCTCGCTGCTGACGCTCAAGCTCTTCAGCTTCTTCTCGACTGCGCACCTGAACCCGACTGAGAAAGCGAATAGTCTCAAGCTTAATATTTTCCAACATTTGCTGAAACAACTCGAAGGACTCTCGCTTATACTCTTGCCGGGGGTTTTTCTGAGCATAGGCACGCAACCCGATACCTTGACGCAAGTGATCCATATTAGAGAGGTGTTCTTTCCAAAGAGTATCGACTACCTGCAACATCACCTGCTTTTCTATGATGCGCATATCTGAGCCAATATCTTCAGATTTTTTCTCATAAGCCTCATTCATGCCCTGCTGAATCCGATCTTTCAGCCCATCCTCATTCAAACGCTCGTCTGCTTCCAACCATTCTTGTAGCGGTAATTTCAAACCAAACTCTGCTACCAGATACTCCTCCAAGCCAGCAATATCCCACTGCTCAGCCAAACTCTGAAGCGGAATGTAATAACTAATAGACGTATTGACCACATCATCTCTCACATTAGCTATCACATCACCAATATCGTCCGCTGACAGCAAATCATTGCGTTGCTGATAGACTACTTGCCTCTGGTCATTGGCTACATCATCATATTCCAGCAAGCTTTTACGCATATCAAAGTTGCGTCCTTCCACCTTGCGTTGAGCTTTTTCGATCGCGTTGGTCACCATCCGGTGCTCAATCGCTTCACCATTCTCCATCCCCAGCGCGCGCATCATGTTCTTCACCCGGTCCGAAGCAAACAACCGCATCAAAGGGTCTTCCAATGACAGATAAAAGCGAGAAACCCCCGGATCACCCTGTCGACCAGCACGACCACGTAACTGATTATCAATGCGGCGTGATTCATGTCGCTCGGTACACAGAATATGTAGCCCACCTGCCGAAATCACCTGATCATGGCGCTTTTGCCATTCATCCTTAACAAGCTGTATCTTGGCTTCAGATGGGTTATCCATAGAGGCCACTTCAACCTCCCAATTACCTCCCAACACAATATCTGTACCACGACCCGCCATATTTGTGGCAATGGTTACCGTACCTGGCCTGCCAGCTTGAGCAATAATTTGTGCTTCTTTTTCGTGAAACTTGGCATTCAGTACTTGGTGTGGGATTTTGGCCGCATCTAATCGTGCAGACATGATTTCAGAAGACTCAATGGTCGCTGCACCCACTAGAACGGGTGCATTTTTCTCAATAGAGGACTTGATATCCACCACCACTGCATCAAACTTTTCATCTGTTGTCAGGTAGATCAAATCATTGAGATCATTTCTGGCTACTGGCTGGTTCGTTGGAATGACAACCACTGGCAAGCCATAGATCTGATGAAACTCATAAGCCTCTGTATCAGCGGTACCCGTCATACCCGCCAGCTTCTGATATTGGCGGAAATAGTTCTGGAACGTGGTCGATGCCAGCGTCTGACTCTCACTCTGAATATGGACGCCTTCCTTCGCTTCGATAGCCTGATGTAAGCCTTCGGACAAACGACGACCTGACATGGTCCGGCCCGTATGCTCATCAATCAATACAACCTGTCCTTCCTGAACAATGTATTCCACATCTTTGGTGAATAAATAATGTGCTTTCAACGCAGACTGCACATGGTGCAGCAGCCCGAGATTCGTCGCGTTATAGAGGCTATTCCCTTCCTGAAGTAAGCCCTCACTTTCAAGCAAAGACTCTACTTTCTGGTGCCCTTCCTCTGTAAGCTCTACCTGACGCGTCTTTTCATCAATAATATAATCACCAGGACTTTCCTCACTATGAGGATTCAAGGAGGGGATCAACTTATTCATACGCTGATACAGGGCTGAACTGTCTTCCGCTGCCCCCGAGATAACGAGCGGGGTCCGCGCCTCGTCAATCAAGATGGAATCCACTTCATCAACAATCGCGTAGGTCAGCCCTCGCTGAACCTTATCATCCAGACTCATCACCATATTGTCGCGGAGGTAGTCAAAACCAAACTCATTATTGGTGCCATAGGTAATATCAGCCTGATAGGCTCGGTGCTTTTCCTCAGCAGGCTGCCTGGACAGAATCACATCTGCTCGCATACCGAGAAACTCATACACAGGTGACATCCATAAAGCATCACGATTGGCCAGGTATTCATTGACCGTCACAATATGAACACCTTCGCCAGTAAGCGCATTGAGATAGGCTGAAAGGGTGGCTACCAGCGTTTTACCCTCACCTGTTCGCATCTCGGAAATTTGCCCTTCATGGAGGGTCATCCCACCCACCAGCTGCATATCAAAATGACGTAGACCCAGGCTGCGTTTGGCGGCCTCTCGCACGGTGGCAAATGCTTCAGGTAGCAGCTGATCCAAAGTTTCACCCTCTTGGTGACGCTGCTTAAACTGATCTGTTTTTGACTTTAATTCTTCATCCGAAAGCAGGGCAATCCCTTCTTCCAAATCATTGATTTTCTTAACTATTTTTCGCATCCGCTTGATTTCACGGTCATTTTTACTGCCAAACAATTTTGTTAACAATTTCATTGGTCGATCCAAAAGATAGCTGACAAGGGGCTAGCCCCTACGAAAAGAGAAAAGAGGTTATTACTTAGAGATTATCGGATAGTACGTCGGATATAACTGGCAGGGTCAACGGCGCGACCGTTTTTGTAGACTTCAAAATGTACATGGGGTCCTGTGGAACGACCACTACTACCCATAAGACCAATGACTTCACCTTTCTTAACGGTATCGCCTACGTTAACTAGGTTTTTCTTATTGTGAGCGTAACGGGTGATATAGCCCTCACCGTGGTCCAATTCAAGCATTTGACCATAGCCGTTCCTATCACCAGACCACGTGACCACGCCTGAAGCCACTGAAACAATATCGGATCCATCCTTCCCGGCAAAATCTACACCGTTATGCCAAGCCCTGTGCCCCTTAAACGGGTCAGTGCGATGACCAAAACCAGATGACATCCAACCTTTTTTAATAGGGCGACCAGTAACAGCACTCTGCTGTTTTATCTTGCGGTCAACCATGAGGGACTCAAGAATTTCAAGTTGACTTTCTCTGCTCTCCAACTGGCGTTGCAACTGGGCGAAGAGCTTTTCTAAATCACTATGCTGGTAAGTAGAGGTCCATTCCTGCTCTGGGCCGCCCAATGCTGACTGCTGACTAAAATCGAATTCACCATCATCAAGACTAGCCATGTCTGTCAGCCGCTCACCCAGTGCATCCAACCGCACTAGTCTTGCCTGCATAGCAGCCAACTTTAGAGTTAAGGCTTCTACCTTCTGACGAGCAGCTTCTCGACCAGCCTCCAGCTCAGCTTGTTGCTGGGCCAACTCTTGCTTCATTGTTTCTATAGAACCAAGCAGGTTAACCTTGTCGCCACTAAACTGCATACCCAGATAAAGACCACTGCAAACAGGGAGCCCCAACAAACACACAGACAGCAGCACTTTCGCCCAATTATTGAGCGTCAGAGACCGGGACTTGCCCTCGCGATTGCTGATAAAAATAATATTCACAATTCTATCGTTCTATAGCTCTACAGTTTTCTTATATCTCTATTTACAAATCAACATTATACGGTGAGTAAAGGCTTCATATATGAGATAGGGCCCTCATCTTCATCATTTTCAAAGGTCACCACCTCCCAAGCATCTTTCTGGGAAATCAGCTCTCTCAACGACGCATTATTGAGCCCATGCCCCGACTTATGGGCCACAAACTCACCAATAAGGCTATTACCTAATAGGTACAAATCACCTATTGCATCAAGAATTTTGTGCTTTACAAACTCATCTTCGTAACGAAGACCATCCTCATTTAAAACCCGATATTCGTCAACCACAATAGCATTATCCATACTGCCGCCACGAGCTAGGCCCTGGGATCTCAGGTATTCAATTTCGTGCATAAAACCAAAGGTTCTGGCACGACTGACCTCTTTCACAAAAGAGGTGCTACAAAAATCCACTTCGGCTTTCAGGGTGCGGTTATGGAACGCAGGGTGATCAAAATCAATGGAAAAGCTAACCTTGAAACCATCAAAGGGCTTAAAGGATGCCACTTTATCACCGTCAGTTACCGTCACAGTCCGTTTGATACGAATAAATTGTTTCGGTTCTTCTTGCTCCTTAATACCCGCCGACTGCAACAGGAATACAAAGGGACCCGCACTGCCATCCATAATGGGCACTTCAGGCGCGGTAACATCAATAATAGCGTTATCGATACCAAGTCCAGCCATGGCAGACAGCAAGTGCTCCACGGTGGAAACACGCACATCGCCATTCATTAGGGTGGTAGACAGGGTCGTTTCACCAACATTTTCTGCCTTGGCCAATATTTCGACCACAGGATCCAGATCGGTACGACGGAAGATAATGCCCGTATTTACCGGCGCTGGGTGCAGGGTCAGGTACACCTTTTCACCCGTGTGAAGCCCGACGCCCGTGGCGCGAATTATATTATTCAGTGTACGCTGTCTAATCACTACTCACTGCCACTCAAATCACTGTCACCCAAAACCAAGTAAAGTC
>DRHD01000224.1 GCA_011049795.1 Porticoccus sp. | reverse complement strand
TTGTCGACAACAGCGGCTGATAAGCCCGGCACCGATGAGGCGCCACTGATCAGCAGTACCCCAGCATTTTTGGCTCGTTGATCAATGGCGTAAGGTTTATGGCTGGATGGACTCTACAAAACGTGATTTCGGCTCCACTATCGGTCAACGCCTAATTGCCAATATCAACATCCCGGATTTAGAACTCTTCCCAAAAAGGTATCCGTCTTTAAGCAGTGTTCGCTTTCGGGCAGGACTGGAACTAAATGTAATGCACCGAACGATGTCGCTCATGGCATGGTTGGTCAAAAAGCGCTTGGTTAATAATTGGGGCCGCTTTACCCAACTGTGTTTAAACCTGAGCCGCCTTTTTTATCCTTTTGGCACTGACACTGGCGGCATGCAAATGACGCTCGAGGGGCAAGGCTTTGACAATAAGCCTTTGCGGATTGACTGGACGTTGATTGCAGAAAACGGCGTGGGCCCATTTATTCCCACCATCGCCAGCATTTTGGTCGCGCGCGAGTTAGCCAGCCAACGACTGACAGAAACCGGTGCGTGTCCGTGCATGGGGTTGTTTTCCTTGGATCAGTTTATGGCCTACGCGAGCCAATGGGGAATCCAAGCAAGCACTGAAGAAAAGAGTGACGAGATGCAGCAATAGACGGAGTCACTTTAGCAAGCCACTGAGCATCATAAAAAACAAAGGAATGACAGGAGAAACTCATGACGGGTAACCCGCCTCTAGTTAGGCTTCCAAAACACGCAAGCTACCGCGGATTGTTAGGTGAGCAAGCCTGGAGGCGCCTGCACCGTGATATTCGTAAACGCTTCGATCACGATCAACCGCAACAATCTATTCGCTATCAGGGGTTTATGGATGAAGTGGGCATGTCTACTATCGGGCTCGTTCTTGCTCAGGCCTGCCGTCTAATCGGCACACCCTTAGCCTTACATCGGGGTCACAATATTGCAACTGTAGTAGATGTTTACCCAAACAAGACTCTCAACGGTATGACATGGGATCGGCTTTATCAGTTCCCCAATAAAGCGCCTAACCGAGTAAGCTCTACCAAATGCATTCAAAGCGAAGCGGGGCTAATTGAAGTGGTCGGCTGTGGTTTTGGTATGTCACTGAGCATTTCAGAGCGCGAGGGCGCAATCGTCTTCGAAAGCACTGCTTTTTTCTGTAAGCTGAAAGGCCTCAAAGTTGCCTTGCCCAACTGGTTAACACCGGGGCGAACGACTGTTAAGCAAACCGCTCTCGACAATGGTGAGTTTCGCTTTGATTTAGAGGTAGTGCACACGTTTCTAGGGCGTATGTTCTGGCAAAGTGGTGTATTTAAAGCACAGCCATAATGTGTGGCACTTGGATCTAAGGCCTCGTTAAAAGGCTATAAATTGTTGGCTTAAATTGGCGACGAAGGAGAAAAAGCCAACTATTTTTTGTCCATTTAAACGACTTGTTATGCCGAACTCTAATTATTTAGGCTTTTCTTTCTGAACAAGCATGTTCATGAATATTTCAAAACGCCTTAATCTAGTTTCTGGTTTCTTCGCACTTATCAACCCGTACGCGATAGCATAACGACTCGATTTACTGAGAGTTTCAAAAAACTCTTTAACATTCGGCTTGCTCTCCAATACAGCTAGGAAATCGTCGGGGACTTCCATTTCACTTGCCACATAGGCATTTTCCCAACGACCGTCTGCTTTTGCAGCACGAATATGCACGAGCCCTGATTCCATTATCCTGCTCTCACTTATCAAACGTTCCGCATGCTCTGTATTCCTTTTAGACCAGTTACTTCGCGTTTTTCTGGGAGTAATACGCTGAAGATAGGTTTGGTCATCGACTGACTTCTTAACACCGTCGATCCAACCCCAACATAGAGCCTCGATCACGACATCATTCCAAGTCACGCTCTGAATCCCAGTATTTTTTTTGTATATCTTCACCCATAGTTCACTTTCAGAGGCGTGATTCACTTTGAACCACTGGCCGAGATCTTTCGGTGTTACAAATGGCATGATTCTCAATGGATCAGGTTCAGGCATCTAATTAGATTCTCTTCAGCATAACAGTGCGCTCAACAGACCCTACGGTCTGGTGAACGCTTTATCTACGTTTTTATCTATTTTTTTGTATATCAATAAGATAGAGCAATATAGCCTTAAAACTCTTCTGAAAAAAGAGGAATTATTCAAAGAAACACACACAATCAAGTCTGGAATGTCTTGCGGGTTCAACCGGTATGGAAACCTAGCAAATTAAGGACATTGAAATTAGTTAAGGTCAGGAACTTTCATTCACATTCGGATTAATCGCTATGACATCACCGCCGCTCTCGGTGCTAATATCAAATACGCAAACCTGATTACGACCCTTTCGCTTAGCCATATATAGCGCTCTATCTGCCTTATTGAGCAATTTTTCTGCTGAACCTTCTCGATCAACAACTTCACTAGCAACACCAATACTTACTGTTACATAATCAACGGATGGAACCCCTGTCGCCCGATGAAGTATTTTCATAGCGTTAATCTTTTGTCGCACCTCTTCTGCAATCTTTTGGGCGTGATGATCATCGCTATTAGAAAGAAAACTAACAAACTCTTCTCCACCATACCGAGCAATACAATCACCCGGGCGACATGCTAAGGGCATTCGAGCTAACTGGTTGCCAATTTTACTGAGGCAGTCATCTCCTAACTGATGACCATAGCAATCGTTGTAGGCTTTAAAGTGATCAATATCGAACATCAATATGGCCAGCGTTTTATGATCTCTTAAGCAGCGCTGCCACTCCGCACTAAGACTCTTATCAAAATAGCGACGATTATATAGACCGGTTAACCCGTCGGTGATCGCTAGATCGTTGAGTTCCACGTTAGATTTTTTTAACAGCTGTTGCGCGACTTCCAGCTCTAAGGTTCGCTGCATGACCCGAACTTCCAATCCATTATAAGCCTCTTCCAAACGATTGCTGGTTGCCTGCTGCATACGGTGGATAAAATTACGCAGTATAAAACCCAGAAAACACACCAAAACCACCATAGTAAGTAGTGTATTACGTGTCTCGTAATAGGGGGCTAGCGCCTCTTCGGTATCGATTTCTGTGGTAATACCATAGCCGTATCTTTTATCCCAGGTCCATGCGCCAAACACCCGCACACCACGGTAATCGCGATAGCCTTGTGTATTCACATCACTATTACCCGATGTTGCACTCTGAGCCATCACCGTCAAGGGTGGTGGCGAATCAGAAGCCGTTGGACGATAACCTGTTAGTAAATTTCCACCCGGATCAGTTATTTTGATATTAAGTATCGATCTTTCACTGCGATCTATTAAGTCAACTGAAGAGAGGTCTCGCTCGAAGCGGCTATGCGTTATCAGTATTGCACGCTCATCAAAGGCATAGGTTTCGCCACTACTGCCCGTTCGACCCAGCTGAGTAATGCGGGTGAAATGCTTGCTTGGATCCATCCGTATGGCTAGTACGGCAATAATATTACCATCCAGCGACCGTATTGGTGTCGTGATAAACATCGTCGGAGGATTATCGTGACTACGACCGTCAACATCAACCAAAGACACGTCAGAAATAATAGTGGGTATCAATACGCTGTCGCCCTGAAAACTTTGATCGAGTAAGTGATCTTTTTGTTGATGTATTAAGTTGATTGTATTGATATTTTCATCGCGCATAGAGCCTATACTAATGAAGTCAGGAGCTATCAGGAAAAAGCCCTTATCGCCGTTCTTTTTCAAATAATCCTTAATGCTTAATCGTAACTCCGCAAGCGCGTCGCTGCCAACGGTACTATCACCACGGGCGTAAATGCTTGTTAACTGCATAGCTAATGACACAATTTCAGGGCGTGAAGCATACTCCCGGATATCATTCCGGCGGTGATCTATCCACATATGATGCGCTTCTTGGACTGTACTCAAAATGGTGACCAGTGAATCGCGAACCTGCTCTAGATTTGATTGCTTAATATGATTCAGCGCATACATGGACAAGGCTGAAACCAATGCCATAAACCCAAGAAGCAGTGTAAAAATGCTAAACTTTAAATTTTTATCATCCTCCATTGGTGCTCACCTTGCGAAGCCTGCTCTAATTGTAGACCCACTTCATCGAATTGGCTTAAGGTCTCAAAAGGGTCAGCTTCGACAATATTCGCTACACACGCTCTATGTCGGTTCTAAGCCTGCCTGCAGACAATTCACTTTGACTTGCGATCAATCGCGTAATAGTTCGCTAAAGTGTTAATAGCGCCTTCTCTCCAACCTGTTCGCGGAGACCGCAACTGCCTGCTCTGTGCCACTAAGACACAATATCTAGAATCAGACAGGCCATTGTTCTTTTCCAAATACGCCGCCAAAGTACCCTCGCATCCGCTCACCATCCTAGAAACCATTATCCTAACTTATTGCCTCAGTGAGTTACCAAAGGCCTAAACATTAAACTGTGAAGCTGTAGTCTGGTTAAGCAGCAACCCCGCTTCCGGTTTGGGTCATAGGTCGTCATGGGCAGCGGGTATATCTAACGGATTCAGGTGTCTATTTTTGATCCGGTAGCGAACATCATGCTAGTTAAGCCGACGGGGTTTCCCTTTGGCTCCGGCTTTCACAATCTTTATTCAAATCTGACAGCCTGCCCAGAAACAAAGCTGGATTGAGCGCCAAATATATATTATAAATAGTATATTATGTGCTTTAAGTACTGAATGGCTATAGGTAGGGGTGTATATGCGGACGACTTGTTTGAGGCTCTGCGGCTTTGTTTTGGCCGCGTTTATTTGTATGGGGTCCTTGCAGGCCTCACAACCACTGGAGGCATGGCAGAATCCTGAAGTTTTTCGAATAAATAAGCAGCCCGCGAGAAGTTTCTTTTATCCTTTTGATGATGCCAAGAACCTCTTTAGCGAAACCCCTTGGGGATCGGCGAATCATCAATTGCTCAATGGAAAATGGAAGTTTAATTGGGTTGAAACTCCCGCTCAAAAACCCACTGACTTCTTTCAAGTGAATTATGATGATTCATCATGGGACGAGTTTGCTGTTCCCGCGAACTGGGAGATAAACGGCTATGGCATTCCCTTTTATCATAGTCACCACTGCTTCAAGCCCAAGGCTGTTCCTCCTGAATTACCCCTGAGCTATAACCCAGTCGGGTCTTATCGCAGAACTTTTGATGTGCCAGCCAACTGGAACGGAAAACAAGTTTTCATTCATTTTGGTGCTGTAAAGTCAGCTTTTTATCTGTGGGTGAACGGTAAAAAGGTAGGGTACTCTCAGGACTCAAAGACAGCGGCGGAATTTGATATAACGTCCTACCTAAAACCAGGGGAAAACCTTTTGGCCATGGAGGTCTATCGGTATTCCGACGGGTCATATTTTGAGTGCCAGGACATGTGGCGACTCAGTGGCATAGAAAGGGATGTATATCTTTATGCAACGCCCAAAGTACATGTAAGTGACTACCATGCTCGCACAACTCTGGACGAAAGTTACACCGACGGTGTGTTGGAATTTGAAGCGACTATTGATAATAAATCGGGCTCTATGGTAAAGAATTACAGCCTAGAAATACTTGTGCTCGACGAAACAGGTGAGGCCATCATTAATGAATCCTTGTCGGTACCCGGTATTTCTAAAGGCAAATCGAAAACGGTCTCTTTTCAGCATGTAACAAAAAAACCGTCGCTGTGGAGTGCCGAAGATCCTAAGCTCTATCGCTTGCAGTTATCGTTGACGGACGAAAACAACAATGTGGTGGAGTATATAGGCAACAAAATTGGTTTTCGTTCGACAGAATATAAAGATGGAAATTTCCTAGTAAACGGCAAAGCTGTGCTTTTCAAAGGCGTGAATCGTCATGAGCACGACCCTAAAACCGGCCACGTAGTGTCTCGTGAATCCATGCGAAATGACGCGCGTTTAATGAAGGAGTTCAATATAAATTCGGTGCGATTAGCACACTATCCAAATGACCCTTATTGGTATCAACTGGCGGATGAGTATGGTTTCTATTTAATTGACGAAGCCAATATTGAGTCTCACGGAATAGGGGCTGCAAATCAGGGACCTTACAATCCTGATATCCATCTAGTTAACAAGCCGGAGTGGAAAGCGGCCTATATCGACAGAATACAGAACATGTATGAACGGAGTAAAAATAACGTTTCTGTTGTTATCCGTTCGCTAGGAAACGAGTCTGGTGATGGTCCAAATATTGAGGCGTCTTATGATTGGTTGAAAAAACAAGAATCGGCCCCCGTTATTTCCGAGCAAGCACAGTTGCGCCGTCATACTGATGCTTATGGACAAATGTATGCGAGTATTGATCAAATAGTCCGATATGCAGAGTCTGCTTTGGATGAGCGGCCCGCTTTGCTCATTGAGTATGAACATGCAATGGGGAATTCTTTAGGGAATTTTAAGGAGTACTGGAATGCTTTTGAAAAATACGAAGCGCTGCAGGGCGGTTTCATTTGGGACTGGGTGGATCAAACCTTCGAAAAAACGACGGAGAGTGGTGCTAACTATTGGGCCTATGGTGGTGACCTTGAGCCGCCGGCAACCCTTCACTCAGACAGCTTCTGTGCTAACGGACTGGTTTTTGCCGATAGAACGCCTTACCCCTACTTGTGGGAAGTTAAAAAGGTTCATCAGAATATTGGCTTTGATGCGGTTGATATTTCACAGGGTGTAATCACCGTTACCAACAAAAATTACTTTATTGACTTGTCAGGCTATGAATTGACTTGGAGCGTAGTGGGTGATGGTGTGGAGCAGGTAAAAGGAGGCGTTAAGGCCTTGTCTGCTGAGCCACTGAACTCTGAGGAGATCACGCTGGATTATGGGCATCTGTTTAAAGCCGGTGTTGAATATTTTCTTAATATAGAAGTAAAAACAACGCGAGCTGAGGGTCTGTTGCAAGCGGGGCATATTGTTGCGTGGGAACAGTTGCCGTTTCCCCTGATAAAGGCTCAGGTAGTCGCTAACGGCAGCGCTCGATTATCAATGAGCGATAGTAAAACGGCTGCAAAATTTTCAGGCCCCGGTTTTTCAATGTCCTTGGATAAATCCAGCGGTTTAATAAGCTCTCTGATGTATGACGGAACTGAAATGCTCAAAGCGCCTCCGCGCCCTGAATTTTGGCGAAGCCCCATCGATAACGATTTTGACATAAAGGCTTACAAACCGAGTTTGTCGGTATGGAAGGACGTTGGCTTGTCGACGCAACTAAAGAGCCTTAAGGTAACGCGCATGTCCAAATACGAAGCTAAAGTCGAGTTGGAGCATTACTTGCCCTCGGTCATGGCTCGTTATTTCACGGTATATAATATTTCTGGCGATGGGGCTGTTAACGTTGATGTTTGGTTCTACGCAGCTCCGCATAAAAAGCAGCCCGATCTTCCTAGAATTGGGACATTGTTCGAGATTGGCAAAGAATTTAACAATGTCACTTGGTATGGCCGCGGCCCTCATGAGAACTATTGGGATCGAAAAAGCTCCGCACATGTAGGTTTATTTAGCAGCACGGTAAAAGACCTTTACGTTCCTTACGTTAGACCGCAAGAAAATGGTTATCGAACGGATGTGCGTCATGTGGCCTTCTATAATAAAGACAGAAAAGGTGTTGTGTTTCAGGGCGCGCCACTCATCGGTTTTGGGGCACAGGTTTACGCGGCTGAAGATTATGATCGCTCAAAGCAAGAAGTTGCCGAACGAAATATGCATCCACACAATCTAATTGAGAGGGATCGTATATTTGTTAACATTGATTTTAAGCAGAGAGGGGTTGGCGGCACCGATTCGTGGGGGGCACCTCCATTGTATAAATACACACTGCCGTGGTTGGATTATCATTACTCCTACAAAATGTTGCCGTATCGGGAGGAGTGATCATCAGCGTTATTCTTTTACTTGTGTGCAGAGCTATTGCTTTAGCGCTATGTTTTTGTTCGGATGTTATACATTCGCAATTTGTCAGCAATAGTGGTGTGCGAGACACCGAGGCGTTTTGCTAATTTCCGCGAGCTGGGATGATGTTGGTAGAGCCGTTGCAATAGCTCCTTTTCGAACTGGGCTTGTGCCGTTTTCCAGGTTTCGGGTTCGGCTTGTGCTTGTGGGTTGTTGGCGGTGATCCCCGCATTGTTCAGCGCATTTTTGTCAATCGTGCCTTCCTGACAGAGTGCTACTGTGCGAAATAGGAGATTTTCCAGTTGTCGAACATTGCCCGGCCAGTTCTGAGTTTGCAAAATACTCAAAGCTTCGTTTTCTAGGACTGGGACATCACAGCCAATTTGTGTAGCGGCTTGCTGAACAAATAGTTGTGCGAGTTGAGCAATATCTTCTTTTCGCTCCCTCAGTGAAGGGAGCTGTAAGTTCAACACATTTAGCCGGTACATAAGGTCTTCTCGAAAGCGAGATTGTTTTACTAAAGCCTCCAAATCTTGATGAGTGGCACAAACAATACGCACGTTCACTTTGCGCTCTTCCTTGCCTCCCACGCGTCTATATGTGCCATCTTGGATAAACCGCAGTAACTTGGCTTGTACATAAGGGGACATCTCTCCAATTTCATCTAGGAAGGCTGTGCCGCCATCGGCTAGCTCAAATAGGCCGGGTTTGCCACCACGGCTGGCGCCAGTGAATGCCCCGGGGTCGTAGCCAAAGAGTTCACTTTCCACAAGATTTTCGGGCAAGCTCGCGCAATTTAGGGCTAAAAATGCTGCGGCATGCCAGGGGCTGGCATCGTGTATTGCTCGCGCAAAAAGTTCTTTCCCCGTGCCAGTTTCTCCCTGAATTAACAATGGTGCTTGGATGGCTGCAAATCGTTGCGCGCGTTCCTTTATTCGCGCAAGTGCGGGAGCGTGGCCCACAATGGCATTAAAACCTTCACCGCCGCGAATGTGCACTTGAGACATTTGGTGGCCAAGGCGATTGGTGGCCTGCAAAATTAAAATTTTGTCGGCGGCGTGACTGCTTAACCTTTCCCCTGAACTTGGCGCTTGAATGGGTTTGTATTCTATTCGGTAGGTTTGGCCGGCGAGACTAACTTCTCTGTTGCGATGGTTTTGGGGGTCGGGTGAGTTTAGGTAGTCTTGGTTACCACCAAGGTAGTGGGCTATGGGTTGACCCACTAGGTCGCTTTCTTGGAGCGCTAGAGGTTGGGTCGCCGCGGTATTGGCGGAGAGTATTAGCCCTGCGGAGTTGATGGCAAATACGGGGTCGGGCAGGGTGGAGAGTAGTGCGTTCAGGTGTAGCTGCCTGCGTTCTTTTGGCAGCAGGTCTATGGGGCGAATCTGTTGCACTCCTTCGAGGGCAAGTAGGGCACTCGCAACGTTGGCGAAGCTGTTGTGATCGAGTGCTGGCACGTCGATGTAGATATGTTCGCTTTCTACTTCTACTGCAGCTAGGTCTAGGTGCTGCTGAGCCAGGCAGGCAAGCACGTCGTGGGTGATGCCAAAGCGGTTCTTTACGATGAGTTCTATGTTCATGTGTAAGGATATCTTTACTGTGTATGAAGTATCTTACGGGTTTGTTGGTTTGTTGGGTAGTCTTGTTTAATGGTAGTTGCTAGTCCTAACCTTATTGTTCTTTTCGGTGCTGTAAGGAAAAGCTTACAAAATATCTCTGGTTCGAGATGGGATAAATTCAAGCTGTTGAAATATAAGGGGTTTTTGTGTTTGGCATAGAGATTGTAAGAGGAAGGGGTATCTATTCTAATAATTGAGCTGAACGCTATGAGTGAATCTTTTAAATCTGATGTCGGGGGTTTTGCTACTCGCGCAATCCATAAGGGTTATGACCCCATGAGTCACAATGGGGCGCTGGTGCCTCCGGTCTATATGACTTCTACTTATGCGTTTCCTGATACGGCTTCGGGTGGAGATCGCTTCGCGGGTGATCAAGAAGGTTATATTTATGGGCGTTTGGGAAATCCTACGCAAGCTTTACTAGAGGAGCGTTTGGCTTCTTTGGAAGGTGGTGAAACCGCTCTGGCTACGGCGTCGGGAATGGGAGCCATTACTTCGGCTATTTGGTCTTTGGTGAAACCGGGCGATGAGGTGATTGCAGACAAAACTTTGTATGGCTGTACTTTTTCTTATTTTAAACATGGCTTAAGTAAATTTGGTGTAACGGTTAATTATGTGGATTTAACGCGGCCTGAATTATTGGCGGCGGCTATTTCAGATAAAACAAAGGTGGTTTATTTTGAAACTCCCTCGAACCCCAATAATAGATTGGTAGACATTGCAGCTGTTGCCGACATTGCGCACACCCGCGACATTGTGGTCATAGTCGACAACACTTATTGCACACCCTATTTACAACAACCGATTTCACTAGGTGCTGATTTAGTAGTGCACTCTGCAACAAAATATCTGGGTGGACACGGTGATTTGGTAGCAGGAGCCGTTGTTGGAACTCGCGAACTCATCGACAATATTCGTTACGTAGGCCTAAAGGATATGACTGGTGCGGTGATTGCTCCCATGGATGCATTCTTAATAATGCGCGGCCTAAAAACACTTGAATTGAGAATGGATCGTCACTGTAGCAGCGCACTGGCCGTGGCCAAACAAATTGAACAACACTCCTCAGTAGATGTTATCTATTACCCCGGCTTAGAAAGTTTCACTCACTATGATTTGGCCTCGCGCCAAATGAAAGACTCCGGAGGAATGATCGCATTTGAATTAAAAGGCGGCATTGAAGCCGGCATGAAATTCATGGACAAGCTCCAACTTATTACCCGCGCCGTGAGCCTAGGTGATGCAGAGACCTTAGTACAGC
>DRHD01000223.1 GCA_011049795.1 Porticoccus sp. | reverse complement strand
GCGAATGCTGGGTCATCAGTGGCATCTGGCCCTATTATGACGTCAGGTTCTAAAGTACTACCTGGCTCTGGTTGATTAGTAAACTTGGACAGCAGGTTACCGAGTTGGTTCCTACACCTCACCTCATTTTATCGATTACAACGAACGGATCTGTTTGAACGGGCAGTCGGTGAGTGATCAAACCATTTGTGCAGCTTTTGAGCGTATAGAATCAGTTTGTGGCGATACTAGTTTAACGTATTTTGAATTTGGGACGTTGGCCGCGCTACTGATTATGGATCAGGCTGAGCTGGATATTGTCGTGTTGGAAGTGGGGCTTGGAGGGCGACTCGATGCAGTCAACCTGATCGATGCGGATATTGCCATTGTGACAAGTCTTGCGTTGGATCACCAAGACTGGCTCGGTGATGATCTCAACCAAATTGCTGCTGAAAAAGCGGCCATTTCACGATCTGGCAGACCACTTATCTATGGTGATGTTACTCCCGTGCCCGGCCTATTGGTGGCTGCGGGTGAAATTGGCGCTCAACTGTGGTTAAACGGGCGTGATTTTTCATTGTCTGAAGTTAATGAGGCCTCCAATACCAGCTTGCCTCAAAATAGTGTGGCTTGCGCAGTGCAGGCCGTGAAGTTACTTGATCTTAGGATAGCTGACACCATCATTGAGCAGGGGCTTCAGGCGGTTAACTTACTGGGTCGTTTTCAGCAGATTGATCTAGAGGGTGTCAGGCTGATTCTGGATGTAGCCCATAACCCACAGGCAACAGAATTATTGGCACAAAGGTTACGTACACAAAAATTGTCGTCGGTGGATCAGAAAATTATCGCTGTGTGCGGGGTTATGGCCGATAAGGATATTCCCGCCATGTTTTTACCACTAGTGCCCTTGGTGAAAGACTGGTTTTTTTGCGATATTCCCGGTCAGCCCAGGGCTGCCGGTGCGGGAAAGTTGTCAACGCTGTTGTACAATGTGAATGATTCGAATGAGGTCAATGTTGTCGAGAGAACATCACCCGTTGCGGCACTTCAAGCTGCACTAGCTAATGCTAATATTGGTGATTCCGTGGTGGTTTTTGGTTCATTTTTTACGGTAGGGCCTGTATTAGAGTGGCTCAATCAAACACAAAAAGGGAGTGTTAGTGGTGAGTGAAAATTTTAAGCAGCGTATTGTCGGTGCGTTAGTATTGATCGCTCTAGCGATAATCATCATTCCCTTGACGTTTGATTTTTCTGGCAGCCGAGAAGTAGATACCCAGTCTCAAATTCCCCCAAGGCCAGAGATAAAACCAGTCATTGTGCCGGAGCCCGTAAGGCCGAAGAATATTGTTCAAGCCAAGCCGGATGAAGAAATTTTCCAGTTTGGTGTGGATTCAGCCGAGCAGGGAAGTTCCCTGGAAGATGAAGCACCGGCACTTTCACCTGAAGGGCTCCCCGTTGCCTGGGTGTTACAGGTTGGTAGTTTCCGAGATGCTGATTCGGCGAAGACCTTGTTAAAAAATCTGTTGGAAGATGGCTATAAGGCCTTTGTTCGAGAAAAGAAAGAAGGCACAGGTACATTAAGTCGTATCTTTGTGGGGCCCGATGTTTTAAAGAAAAAGCTTGTTAAAGAAAAAACTGCCATTGATAAAAAATATGGTGTTGATACTATTTTGGTTCGTTTTGAACCCTGACCTGTGAAAAGCTCTCTGTTACACTTTGCGCCTGTATTAAAGGCGGCTGAACTATGGTTAAAAGTAGCTGAACTATGGTTAAAGGCAGCAAAGCTTATGATAAAGGTCGCTGAACGATGACTTGGGCTGACTGGGCAATTGTTGCTGTATTGGGGTTGTCTGCACTCATCAGCGTGGTTCGTGGCTTTGTTAAAGAAGTCGTGTCTTTACTTATTTGGGTGGCTGCTGCGGTCATTGCTTCTATATTTCATGACCAGCTTGCTGTCTGGATGGTCGACTGGATTAGTACATTATCATTACGCATGCTGACTGCATGGATATTACTTTTTGTTGCTGTATTAATTGTTGGCGGCATTTTAAATTATTTGTTGGGTAAGTTGGTCGAGGCCACCGGGCTCTCAGGTACAGATCGTCTATTGGGACTATTGTTTGGATTGGCCCGTGGTCTCATTATTTTGATGGTCATTGTGGTTATCCTGCCCAGTGTGTTGCCAGTAGGCCAAGACCTGTGGTGGCAAGAATCGACGTTGATTCCCTATTTTTTACAGTACGAAGACTGGGCCAGGGAAACGGGTGCAGCAGTATTAGACTTTTTGAAAAATCTGCTTTAGTCGGCAGGTGTTTGATTATAGTAAGACAGAACGAAATAGCCGTTTAAAGGGGTTGTCAGGTCCATGTGTGGTGTAGTTGGAATTGTCGGTAAAAGCGAGGTTAAATTGCATCTTTATGATGCGTTGACCATGCTTCAACATCGTGGCCAGGATGCTGCTGGTATCATGACCTGTGAAGGAGGACGCCTCAATCAGCGGAAAGGTGTCGGCCTAGTGAAAAATGTTTTTCATTCGCGGCATATGGCAGAGCTGGCTGGCAATATGGGCATTGGGCACGTGCGTTATCCCACGGCTGGAAGCTCGGGGCCCGCCATGGCACAACCCTTCTATGTAAACTCTCCCTACGGCATTTGCATGGCCCATAACGGCAACTTGACCAATGCCGATGAGCTGATGGAGCATCTGTTTAAATCAGATCTGCGTCATATCAACACAGATTCCGATTCCGAAGCCCTGCTCAATGTGTTCGCCCATGAATTGCATCTGCAAGGAAAATTGATACCTACCCCCAGTGATATTTTTGAATCCGTGCGCCGCGTTCACCTCCGCTGCCGAGGTGCCTATGCAGTCGTGGGTATGATTGCCAACTACGGTATGGTGGCATTTCGCGATCCCCTAGGTATTCGCCCACTGGTATACGGCCAACGTGAAACTGAAGAGGGTATGGAATATATCGTAGCCTCAGAGAGTGTGGCATTTGATGTACTTGGTTTTGAACTGGTAAGGGATGTGGCACCAGGAGAGGCTTTGTATGTGGATGAGCATGGCGAGCTGCATTTGCAGCAATGCGCCGCTAACCCCAAATTGATGCCCTGTATCTTTGAGCATGTTTACTTTGCTCGTCCAGATTCTATTATCGACGACATATCTGTTTATAAATGTCGTTTACGGATGGGCGAAAAGCTGGCTGATAAAATAACCCGCTTATATCCCGATCTGGATATTGATGTGGTTATTCCAATACCGGATACCAGTCGGGTGTCTGCACAGGCTATTGCGGAACGACTGGGTCTCAAGTTTCGTGAAGGTTTTATGAAAAACCGGTATATCGGTCGTACCTTTATCATGCCGGGGCAGAAGGAGCGAAAAAAATCCGTTCGGCAGAAACTGAACCCCGTTAAACTGGAGTTTCTGGGTAAGAGTGTGCTGTTGGTTGATGACTCGATAGTTCGTGGCACGACCTCAAAAGAAATCATCCAGATGGCCCGTGATGCCGGCGCTAATAAAGTTTATATGGCCTCTGCAGCGCCCCCGGTACGGTTCCCTAACGTATACGGTATTGACATGCCATCGGCAACAGAGCTGATTGCTCACGATCGAACTGTCGAGGAGATTGCTGAACTTATTGGTGCAGATTGCCTGATTTATCAGGACTTACAAGACTTGGTGGACAGCGCCAAAGAGGGTAACTCAGAGATAGAATACTTCGATTGTGCAGTATTTGATGGTAACTATGTGACAGGTGATGTGGACCAGACT
>DRHD01000222.1 GCA_011049795.1 Porticoccus sp. | reverse complement strand
TGTTAGAGGCATCGGTCGCAATGCTATCTACACATTTTGTGGGAAAAATAATAAAAGGTGACGGAGGGATTAAATTTTGATCAGTATGACTCTGGTTATTTTTTAATCCCTCCGTCACCTTTTATTATTTTTCCCACAAAATGTGTAGATAGCATTGCGACCGATGCCTCTAACAAAGCCATCCACCCGGCTCCGCGGGGGATGGCGGCGTTATTCTTCACTGAACATCGTGCTATAGCATTTTCCAACTATAGATTGCCGTTATCGCAAGCGTGTAAGCCGCAAGAATAAAAACATTAATTGGATTCCCAGATAGTTTAGGTGTTTTGATTTGTGATACGTTCAAAGCGGCTAAGCATAGTCCACTGGCATAGAGAACGATAGAAAACCCATCATGGCTGAAGGTACTCTCAAATAGGAATATGAAAACCAGTATTAGACTGTTGTTATCAAGCGCGAGTCCCGTATATTTTTTCCCTCCAGCAAGACCAAACGTACTAAAATAGCTCAACCGTATTGCACTGGCTGCAACCATAATAAAGGCGCCAAAAAGAAATATAGGCTCGAATTTACCATAACTTAAAAGAAGAATAGCTGGAGTAACGCCATAACTCACGATATCTATAAGCACATCGAGTTGACCGCCAAATGTTCTGTCGTTACCTGTTCTCCCCTTCATTTTTCGAGCAACCAGCCCATCGGCCCAATCAAAAGCTACAGCCCAGACCATGCCTATCATTGCTGCGTAATAAACACCTAAAATGCTGAAGTAAATAGCGAGTATTGTGCAAGCCAAGCCGGCCAGTGAGCAGATGTTTGGCAGATCTTTGACATAAGAAATGATTGTCGGTTGTAACTCTTGAGGTGCTGAACTGTCTGAGGTCATCGTGAGTCCTGTAAGTTGTATTTATTCAGTTGAAATGCGATCTATATTGTCATAAGCAACAGGCGGAGCATAACTGTTAGAATAACAGTGTAAATTACTCTAACCTAGGAATTAAGATATCAATGCTCGTATATACGGTAGGTACATTTGATTTGTTGCATGTAGGGCATCTGGCTTTGCTGCAATATTGTAGTACATTAGGCGATACTGTAGCGGTTGGTGTTGCCTCTGACGAGGTTGTGGGCTCCTACAAACGCAATGTTCCTGTTATTCCACTCGACCAACGGATGGAAATGCTGAAAGCTTTACGCTTCGTTGATATTGTACGTCCATACCATGAACTTGAATATGTCTCTGCTTGTAAAGAACTGAAACCGGATATTTTCGTCATCGGAGAAGACTGGGGGAGTAATCCTCACAATCTTGCTGTGGAAGTCTACTTAAAATCTGAGGACGCGAAAATTATTCAGGTTAGTTATAACCCTAAAACCTCTTCGACGAAAATAAAGCAAAATGTCATCGATCAATCACATAGAGGCAGGTATATGGAGCAAATCCTTACATAATATCTGCTGATTTTAAAAGCATAATGAAGCGCTACAATAAAGAAGTTAAAGGGTTTCCCCTTTAACTTCAGAACCAACCGTCGACTGACTTATCCAATGCTTTGCTGCATTTTTTTAACTGCGCATTATAGGTTTCTGTCTGTCTCTGCACCTTAGAGGCCACCCGCAGCAATTCAGACTTCTTGTTGAAGGACCCTCTTGCATAGCCACCCCAGCCCTCGTGATACGCGAGGTACTGCTTATAGGGATCCCATTTTGAAACACCGAGTCTTTTCTGCGTCACATCGGTATACCAGCCAATAAAGTTGATAGCATCACTGAAATCATCCCGATCATGACTCCAATTGCCCGTTGCTTTTTGGTAATCATCCCATGCGGGATCCTGGGCTTGAGCGTAGCCGTATGCAGAGGATCTTCTTGGTAGAGGGATAAATAAAAACTTAGGCCTATCGGGTCTGACATCAGACTGAAACGTAGACTCCTGTTTGATGATGGCCATCATTAATCCAATCGGCGTACCCCAGCGCTTATTGGCATCTCGAGCATCTTCGTACCAATCGGTTTCCCCTCGAAATATCTTACAGATATCATTAACTTGGGTGGGCTGGTAAGTCGCACAACTACTTAGCATCAGCACTAAGGTCATCACTAAGGGCCGCGATATGAGACGAATTATTGACATGTGTCCTTCCACTGAGCCACAAGGGGTTATTAAGGGGGGCTATTCAACAAGAAGTTTATTCAATAATAATTTTCGGGCCACCCGTGGGTGCTGCCGCTGACAATTTGGCCTTTATCTGTGTGGCAATTTTCTGATAATACTGTGCGGTTACACTGTCTGAATCCACAATGACTGGTGGTGTACCAGCATCCGTTTGCTCACGAATTTCCAGTGAAAGAGGTAGGGAACCAAGAACGTCAACACCACACTCTGAGGCGATCTGCTGACCACCGCCTTCGCCAAAGATGTGTTCTTCATAGCCACACTGACTACAACGGTGAACAGCCATGTTTTCCACAATACCCAACACTGGAATGCTCACTTTGTTGAACATTTCAACGGCCTTACGCGCATCGAGCAGGGCAAGATCCTGAGGGGTTGTCACAATCACCGCACCCGCTAACTGGGCTTTCTGCGCCAGTGTCAGCTGAATATCGCCCGTACCGGGGGGCATATCTACGACCATATAATCGAGTTAACCCCACTGGGTCTGGGTGAGAATTTGTAACAAAGCACCACTGGCCATAGGACCACGCCATACCATGGGCGTCTTCTCGGTGACCAGATAGCCCATCGACATGGATTTAATACCGTGGGCTTCCACGGGCACAAAATATTTCTCATCAACCACGTCGGGTCGGGTGCCATCGGCAACGCCCAGCATCATTGGCAAGCTGGGGCCGTAGATATCAGCATCCACAATCCCTACCCTGCTCCCATCGGCAGCCAGTGCCAGCGCCAAATTAACCGCGGTGGTTGACTTGCCCACGCCACCCTTGCCGGAAGCTACCGCAATAATATGTTTCACGTCTTTCAGACCATCCTGAACCGGTGCATCAGCCATCACTTATCCTCATACAAACTAATGAAAAACCAAGGGAAAACCGTTATAGTGGCGCCCCTCTACGGTGGCGTCCTATACAAGAGTTACGTCCCTTTACCAATACCAAATCTTAGCAGTTTACAATCATGACAGAACGCACGACCGAACGCCGAAAAATTCTTGTTACCAGCGCACTACCTTACGCCAATGGGTCGATCCATCTCGGCCATCTGGTAGAGTACATCCAAACTGATATTTGGGCACGCTTCCAGAAAATGCGCGGTCACGAATGTTACTACGTCTGTGCCGACGATGCGCATGGTACGGCGATTATGTTGAAGGCGGAAGAGCTGGGTATTACACCTGAAGAACTTATTGCTCAGGTGAAGGCCGAACATGAAGCTGATTTTGGCGATTTCCTGATTGAGTTTGACAATTATCACTCCACTCATACGGATGAGAACCGGGAGATGTCGTCACTCATCTACAACCGCCTGCGAGACAATGGTCATATTGCTACCCGGGAAATCACCCAGGCATTTGATCCGGAAAAAAACCTGTTTCTGGCAGACCGCTATGTCAAAGGCACTTGTCCAAAATGTAAAACTGACGACCAGTATGGTGATAACTGTGAGGCCTGCGGCGCCACTTATGCACCCACCGATCTGATCAACCCCAAATCGGCTATATCTGGTGCCACCCCGATTAAAAAAGCCTCCACTCATTATTTTTTCAAGCTGCCAGAATTTTCCGACTTTCTGAAAGAGTGGACCCGTGCCGGTCATGTTCAAGATGAAGTGGCCAACAAGCTGGGCGAGTGGCTGGATAGCGGATTGCGCGAATGGGACA
>DRHD01000221.1 GCA_011049795.1 Porticoccus sp. | reverse complement strand
TTCGAGCCACTAATACGGTAGCTACCGTCATCATTGGGTTCAGCTTTGGATTTCAGTAAGCCGAGGTCGGTGCCGCATTGGGCTTCTGTCAGGCACATGGTGCCGGTCCATTCACCGCTGGTGAGCGGTTTCAGGTAAGTTTCTTTCTGTGCCTCGGTACCGTGATCAAAAATGGTGACGGTGGCCCCATGGGATAATCCGGGGTACATGCCCCAGGCCCAGTTGGCGGTACCAATCATTTCGCGAATCACTAGCCCAATGGAAAGTGGTAGCCCCTGGCCACCGTATTCAACCGGTTGTTCCATGGTGGGCCAGCCGCCCGCCACAAATTTCTGATACGCTTCTTTGAAACCGGTGGGTGTTTTCACTTCTCCATCGATAAGTTGACAGCCTTCTTTATCGCCCACCGCATTCAGTGGAGTGAGTCCTTCCTCGGAGAACTTGGCAGCCTCTTCAAAAACGGCATTGACCAAATCGGGGGTGGTCTCTTCATATCCCGGCAGCGTTTGATAGCTGGAATAGACATCGAGCAAGTCCTCCAAAACAAACTGAATATCGCGTAGCGGGGCTTTGTAGTGAACCATATGAATTCCTGTTCAATTATCATTGCCGATAAATAGGTTGATACAATGCAGGCATTGTTGCTATTTGCGATCAATCATAGCGTATCGCAAGGTGATTGAAATAATAGGGGTTGAAATGACGTGTTTCCAAAAACCACAACAATGCCCAAACGGGTCTATGGTTGCCCATATTTCAGGACTTATTGAGGTCATAATAATGAGAGGCTTTGTTGATGCAGCCTAAGATCACCCAGTATCAGACAGACCCTAAACTCAGTCAGTTCAGCGACAATATTTCGCCGCTACTACAGCGTATTTACCTTGGGCGCGGTATTACCTCTGACGAACAACTGGAGCGCACCTTGGCCAAACTGCCCCGTCCCGATGCCTTAAAGGGGCTGACGGAAGGTGTGGGGTTATTGGAGGAGGCATTAAAGCAACAGCAGTCCGTGTTGATTGTGGGTGACTTCGATGCCGATGGTGCCACCAGTACCACGCTGACTCTATTAGCCATGCGTGCGATGGGCATGCAGCATATCGATTTTATCGTGCCCAACCGCTTTGAATTTGGCTATGGCCTCACCCCGGAAATCGTTGCCCTGGCGCAACAGCGTCATCCCGATCTGATCATTACCGTGGATAACGGTATTTCTAGCGTTAATGGCGTAAAAGCAGCCAAAGATGCCGGTATCAAGGTCTTAATTACCGACCATCATCTACCCGGCGCTGTACTGCCGGAGGCCGATGCTATTCTTAACCCCAATCAACACGGTTGTGAGTTCCCGAGTAAAAACCTCGCCGGGGTGGGGGTGGTGTTCTACCTGTTGAGCGCACTGCGAAGCCGGTTGCGTGAAACGGGCTGGTTTGATACTCAGGGTATTACTGCGCCCAATATGGCCGAGTGGTTAGATTTAGTGGCACTGGGTACTGTGGCCGATGTGGTGCCGCTGGATCAAACCAATCGGGTGCTGGTGCATCAGGGAATACAACGCATTCGAGCGGGCAAAACCCGGCCTGGTATTCAGGCACTATTGGACTTGGCGGGGAAAGATCGTCAGCGGTTAGTCGCTACTGATTTGGGCTTTACCGTAGGGCCACGGCTGAATGCCGCTGGGCGATTGGATGACATGAGTATCGGCATTGAATGCTTGTTAGAAACCGATCCCTACCTAGCCCGCGAATATGCGGTGCAACTGGACGAGCTAAATCGCGACCGCCGGGTGATCGAGGCGGATATGCAGCGTGAAGGGTTGGCTATTCTTGATAAATTAACGTTGGATGAAGACGCTCTTCCTTGGGGCTTATGCCTGTTCGATGCCGATTGGCATCAAGGCGTGGTGGGACTGCTGGCCTCCAGAATTAAAGACCGTATACACCGCCCGGTGATTGCTTTTGCCGATGCAGGCGGTGATAACGAAGAAAATAAAGAATACAAAGGCTCAGCCCGTTCCATTCCGGGGCTACATATCCGCGATGCATTAGACGCCGTAGCCACCGCTCACCCCGAGTTAATCAGTAAGTTTGGCGGCCATGCTATGGCCGCAGGCTTGAGCCTCGAAGCCAAACATTACCCGGCTTTTGCAAAAGCTTTTGATGCAGAAGTGAAACGTCAGCTCACTCCGGCAGACCTAGAAGCAGAAATTGTCACAGACGGTGAATTAACCCCCGAAGAACTGAACCTGGAAACGGGCCATTTACTGAGAGAGTCCGGCCCTTGGGGGCAGCATTTTCCGGAACCATTGTTTCAGGGTGAATTTTATATCGTTCAGCAGCGGATAGTGGGTGAGAAACATCTGAAGTTATTGCTGGCAGTTGATGAACAAAAACAGCAATTAATCGATGCTATTGCCTTTAATGTGGATACGGATATTTGGCCGAACCCAAATGCCGACAAAGTTCGGCTGGTTTATAAATTGGATATCAATGTGTGGCAGGGACGGGAGTCGGTGCAGTTGATGGTTCAAGAGATTATCAAAAATTAGGGTAGGCAATAAATTATTGGTCTGGGTACCCCCGGAATAAACTTATTTTGTCATAGTTGGTGGAGGCGGCGGGAAACGTTTACACCTACATTACCAGTAATTATAAACTCTTAACTCATTGTTTTTAAGCGATTAATTTAAAATACGGGTTTGGATGTTGGTCGTGCATTGTACGAGCAGAATGTACTAGAAATGTATGTGCTGGACTTGTCGATGCATACTACTCAGTTATGGCTGAAATGGTACAGATCAAGGCTATGGCTTAGGTTGGACTCAATGGTGAAAGAGGGAGCTGAATTAGGAGTTTTATCAGGTGTGGCCAGCGCCTTTGATTAGCTATTTGGTGCCTGGGAGAGGACTGTACACTATTTAAATATAACCTATTGATTCAATGACTTATTTTTTCAGTAAAAGTAATACTAATGGGTATTCTAATGGGTTGTAAAGGCACCATTTGAGCGAAGAGCATCCCTGCCTCTTCCTGCCCTGTAAACTGTCTAGTAAACTGGTAAAAGGTCTAGTGCCCTGTCGAAGTACATGGGTGTAGATCATAATGCAGAACTGACCAAAAGTGCGTTAAGTATGGCGCTTTCGCGCCATCAGCCTAAATTAGGTTGTCTCTTTCGCTCGGATCAAGGGGTTTGTTTTACGAATCTTATGCTGTGAGTACAGTGAGAAGCATTAAACCGCTAAAATAGTCGCCCGGGCTCGTACCGCAAAACAGCACTACTTTATTTCCTAACTATCTAAGCGATATTCGTTTATACAATAAACAATTTTACCCCGTGCTATCTATGCGAGTATATAGGACTATAATAGTCCTATATAGATAGCCTTAAGCAATCTTTAACGAGAGTGGAGTTGTTACTATGTTGCGGGTCAGCAAGCTTACAGATTACGGCTCAGTGATCCTGGCTTACATGGCGAGACACCCAGGGCAGACATTAAGTGCTACGAGTCTGTCCCAAGCGGTATATATGCCACTAGCTACGGTATCTAAGTTATTGAAACTATTTAAGAAAAATGGCCTAGTGCAATCCTCTCGCGGTAAAAGAGGGGGGTACAGGTTGTCGCGCCCCGCCGAGAAAATCTCCCTGGCTGAGATTATCAGCGTGCTCGAAGGGCCTATAGCTTTAACTGAATGCAGCGTGAAAAAGGATCTGTGCCAAATTGAGAGCCACTGTGCTATTCGGCCCAGTTGGCAGAATATTAACCGGGTGATCTATAACAGCCTGTCCCAAGTGACATTGGAGACAATGTTGGCGACGAACCTGGAAAACACGACTGAACCACAGCCGATAACTTTGATCGGTCAATGATGTAAAAAATCGGAGGTGTTGGATGACAGCACAGACTTCGAACCTCAAGCGCTTTGTGGGTGGCGAGTACCCTCAGGGGTTCGTCACGACGGTAGAAATGGATAAGTTCGAACCAGGCCTAAGTGAGGCGGTGGTGCGGCAAATATCCGCGCGTAAAAATGAACCCGATTTTATGTTGCAGTGGCGATTACAGGCCTACCGACATTGGAGCACCCTCAAAACACCGACCTGGTCAAAAGTCCATTATCCCCCTATCGATTACGATGCCATTATTTACTATGCAGCGCCCAAGTCCTCAGATGGACCGAAAACACTGGAAGATGTAGACCCTGAAATTCTACAAACCTATGAAAAGTTGGGTGTTCCTCTGCATGAACGTGCGAAGCTGGCTGGCGTTGCAGTGGACGCTGTGTTCGATAGTGTCTCTGTGGCCACTACCTTCCAGCATCAGTTGGCGGAGGCGGGGGTGATCTTCTGTTCCTTTTCCGATGCGGTGCAAAACCATCCCGAGCTGGTTCAACAATACTTGGGTACGGTGGTTCCTTATACCGATAATTTTTACGCGGCCCTTAATGCCGCCGTGTTCAGTGACGGTTCCTTTTGTTATATCCCCAAGGGGGTACGCTGCCCCATGGAACTGTCCACCTACTTTCGCATTAATACTGCCAACACAGGCCAGTTTGAACGCACTCTGATTATTGCGGAGGACGATAGCTACGTCAGTTACCTGGAGGGTTGTACCGCGCCCATGCGAGATGAACATCAACTGCACGCGGCGGTGGTAGAGCTGATTGCTCTGGATAACGCCGAAATCAAATATTCCACGGTACAAAACTGGTACCCAGGCGATAAAAACGGCAAAGGCGGGATTTACAACTTCGTAACCAAACGCGGAGTGTGCCGGGGGCAGCATGCCAAGATATCCTGGACACAGGTGGAAACCGGTTCGGCCATTACCTGGAAATACCCCAGTGTGATTCTGAAGGGCGATTACTCCTGTGGGGAGTTTTACTCGGTCGCTTTGACCAATAACTATCAACAGGCCGATACCGGAACCAAAATGACTCATATTGGAAAACACACCTCCAGCACCATTATTTCCAAGGGTATTTCCGCCGGCCATGGCTCCAACGCTTACCGAGGACGGGTGTATGTGGGTCCCAAAGCCATCAACGCTCGCAATTACAGCCAGTGTGACTCCCTTTTGCTGGGCGACGAGTGTTCCGCCCACACCTTCCCCTACATCGAAGTAAAACATCCGTCGGCCCAGGTTGAGCATGAGGCTACCACCTCAAAAATCAGCGACGAACAACTGTTCTATTGTGTGCAACGAGGCATAGCCCCGGAAGATGCCGCCACCATGATCATCAACGGTTTTTGCAAGGAGGTGTTTCGCAAGTTGCCGATGGAATTTGCGGTGGAAGCCCAGGCGTTGATGGAAGTCAGCCTCGAAGGCTGCATTGGCTGAGGTGGCTTAAAACGGTTTAGGAGTTCGGTATGTTGAAAATCAACAATTTGCACGCGGGTATCGATGGCAACGCGATTCTTAAAGGTGTCAACCTAAACGTCAATGCCGGCGAGGTTCACGCGATCATGGGACCTAATGGTTCGGGTAAAAGCACTCTGGCCAATGTATTGGCTGGCCACATGGATTATAAGGTGACAGACGGTGAGGTGCAGTTGGGTGAGAAAAACCTTTTATCGTTGAGCGCGCATGAGCGGGCTTGTGAAGGTGTTTTTTTGGCGTTTCAGTACCCTGTAGAAATCCCCGGAGTGAGCACTGTGCAGTTTCTTAAAACCGCGTTAAATAGCATCCGTAAATACCATCAACTTGACGAGTTGGATGCCATGGATTTCTTGGAACAGGTAAAAGTCAAAGTACAACAGCTGGATATGGATGAGAGCCTGCTGTATCGCGCGGTGAACGAGGGATTCTCCGGCGGAGAGAAAAAGCGCAGCGAAATCTTGCAGATGCTGGTACTGGAACCCTCACTGGCGATTCTCGATGAAACTGATTCCGGTCTGGATATCGACGCATTAAAAATCGTCGCTGCCGGGGTGAACGCCTTTCGCGCGTCCTGGTCACAGGATCAGACGCGGGCGATCGTTTTGGTGACTCACTACCAACGCCTGTTGAACTATATCAAGCCGGATTTCGTGCATGTGTTGATGGACGGCCGTATTGTGCAGTCGGCCGGTCCGGAATTGGCGCTCGAACTGGAAGCCAAAGGCTATGGCGCTTGGGCTGCCTAGGGAGAGACGGATATGAATGCCAGCGAACGCTTTTGTACAGCCTACACACGTAGCCGAGCGCTCCTAACAGGTCAACAACTGCCCTGGTTAAAAGTCCTGCGAGAAAAATCTCTGGGGGAATTTGCTGCTCAAGGACTACCCGGCCCCTACGTGGAGGACTGGAAATACACCCGGTTAAAACAGATTGAACAGGTTGAATTTAGCCGTGCCGAGCGGCCGGCCCCCTTGCTTTCTGATCAACTGGGTACATCCCTCCCTGCCTGCGAAGGCGGTTACCGATTGGTGTTTATCAACGGCTGGTATATGGGAAGTCTCTCCACAGTGGGTCACTTACCGCGTGGTCTGGTCTTATGTAACTTCGCCGAGGCCCTGTTGAAACACAGCGCCGATTTAGAGGAAACATTGGGCAACATAGCGGATCGTGAGGGCCAACCCTTCGCCGCTTTAAACACTGCATTTATGGAGGATGGTGTGTTTTTGCAGGTGGCGGCTGACACGGTGATTCACGATCCCATTCACTGCCTGTTCCTCTCTACCGCCAGCGCTGATGATGCACTCCCAAGGGTCAGCTATCCGCGGTTGCTTATCATACTGGAAGACAACGCTGAGCTATCGGTTGTTGAGCATTACCTTGGAGTGAAGAGCCTGGGAATGAAAAGCGCTGATTCAGAGGAACAGGAGTTGGAGAGCAACCACAACTTTACCAATACCCTGACGGAAATCCTGCTACATCCAGGTGCCAGCCTCAACCATTACAAATTACAGTGTGAGTCTCCCTACAGCAGCCATATCGGTGGCATTCATGTTGAGCAGCGGCAATCAAGCCGATTTACCTCACATAACGTGTCCCTGGGGGCGGCACTGGCCAGGAACGATATTCGTATCAAACTGACTGGGGAAGGTGCGAAGTGCTGTCTCAATGGTGTCTATTTAGTCGGCGGCCGCCAACACGTCGATAACCACACGCAAATCGATCACTTGGTGCCGAGCTGTTGCAGTGACGAACTTTACAAAGGCGTTATCCAGGGGCGTGCCCGGGCCGTCTTTAACGGTAAGGTGGTGGTTCACCCTGCCGCGCAGCAAAGTGATGCCCGGCAGCTTAATAAAAACCTGTTATTGTCTGCAAAAGCCGAAGTGGACACCAAACCCGAGTTACAGATCTACGCCGACGACGTGAAGTGCACCCATGGTGCTACCGTAGGTCAATTGGATGCACAGGCGTTGTTTTACCTGCAATCGCGCGGTATCAACCAAGTAGACGCTGAAGCCCTGTTGGTGTATGCCTTCGTGAGTGACGTACTTCAGGGTATCGACCACCCGGGCGTTCAGCCGCTCATTCAGGCACCAGTACTTGATCAACTCAGCAGTTTAATGGGTGCTGATACCATTCGCCTACAGC
>DRHD01000220.1 GCA_011049795.1 Porticoccus sp. | reverse complement strand
GATATTTTTTAAATGCATATTCGCAAAAATCACCAATATCCTTTGCAGAAAGATCAGGCAAATCTAATACACAGCGATGCCCGCCTTTTTCATCCAACCATTCATCAAAGTTATTAGTTGTCAAAAAATTATTATTTTCTGCCCAAATATATACTTAGGAAGTTAGGCCAAGCATTTGTGAACCCTAGGGAGGGTGTTAGGTCACTTAATGCGGGTGTAAATTTCATTTATTCATTGTTTGTTAAAAAAGAGAATAACTTTCACAGTATATCTAATGTCAACTATGGAGATGGTTGGCGTGATAAAGTGAAAGTTCCGTATGGTCGTATGGAAGAGCTTGAAAAGATTAAAAAACTCATAGTTAAAGATCAC
Source organism: Porticoccus sp. (assembly GCA_011049795.1). Next base: position 10,590 of record DRHD01000220.1, on the reverse strand, counting down.
AGTTAGACAAATTTTGATATGGGGCGATAGAAGATTAAAGAAGCTAATTTAAATGAAGGTGGAGGCAATAATACCGGTGAAAAAGTGGTTTTCGATGAAGTATTTTCCGCGTATTCTTTTAGTCTTTGGCGTAATCCTGTTTGCTGGCCTGATTGCTAGAGTTGGCCCTGAAGCTATTGTTTCAAGACTGTCTTCTGCTAATGTTAACAATATTTTAGGTGCAATATTGTGCTATTTCTTTATTTTGGCCTTTGGTTGTCTTCGTTGGGTATGCTTGATTTCTGATAAAAATAAAAATGTTAATATCTTGAAAATTGCACAGGTTTTTTTTCTAAATTGCTTTGTGAGCAATATGACGCCTGGTAGGTCTGGGGATATAATTGCCCCTGCAATGCTTGTGAGTCAGTGTGGGTTGTCATTACCTTTTGCCTCGGCAGTAATAATCATGGATCGTTTTAGTGACTTTTTTGTTCTCATGTTTGTTGGTGTTGTGTCTGTAATTTGGTTGACATCAGGCGCTATTAAAAATGATATATCAGATATTTTTGGTGAAGTTTTAGGTGCGCTGTACGTGTCTTTTTATATTCTTGTTTTTGTATTCTTTGTTGTTTATTTGTTGATAAATAACTCTCTCCTCAAGAAAAAATATGAAGCTAGTTTTTTTAAAAAAATAACAAAAAATATTTCGAAAAATTTTAATGATAATGTGAGTAAGAGGAATGTTGTAGTAGCAGCCATGTTTTCATTGGTTATATGGACACTTCATTTTCTTAAAGAGTTTTTGATGGTAAGTGCTTTTATAGAAATTAGCTTTGGCTACAATGTAGTTTGTCAAAGTATATCTACATTGATTTCTCTTTTTTCTCTTATACCTGGCGGGATAGGGGTAAATGCTATTTCATATGCATTTATTGCCGAGCAATTAAACTTGGATTGGCAGGGTGCTGCATCATCTGCAGTGGTCGGATCAATCCTATTTATGTCCATAAGAATGATTTTGGGTGTTGTGTTTAATAGACATTTAATGACCAGAGATTAAAGGGATAATCGGATTGATGCGCTATTTGGTGGTGACGGTGGTTGCTGTCAATTTACTGGGCTTCAGCACTCATAAATTCGATTCTCATCGAGAGATCTATCACCCTGCAATGCTTAGTTAAGCTGCCAGAAGAGAGGTAGGTAATACCATCGACAGCCTTGTTTGATATATTGCCTGCCTCAAGATTTCCCGAAACTTCCAGTTTGGCTTTCCCTTGGTTGATACTTATAGCATCCCGAATAGCACCAACATCAAAATTATCCAGCATCACAATATCAGCTCCAGCATCAATTGCCTGCCGTAGCTCCTCAAGGCTTTCCACTTCTACTTCAACAGGTTTTCCTGGTGCAATTTCATGGGCTTTTTGTACTGCGGCAGAGATTCCGCCACAGGCAGCAATATGATTCTCTTTAATCAGAAATGCATCGTAGAGGCCAATGCGATGGTTGTGACAGCCGCCAACTGTTACAGCATATTTTTGTGCGAGCCGGAGACCAGGAATGGTTTTTCTTGTATCGAGTATTTTTATATCTGTCCCCTCGACCAATTTCAAATATTGGCGGGAGATCGTCGCAGTGCCAGAAAGGGTTTGTAGAAAGTTGAGGGCGGTGCGTTCACCGGTCAATAGGCTTCTGGCTGGCCCCTTAAGTTTAAACAGGGTTTGCTCTGGCTGGACTTCATCGCCATCTTTTACTAACCATTCAATTTCAACCTTAGAATCAAGCTGCCGGAATACTTCGTTAACCCATGGTTGTCCACAGACAATAGCTTGTTCACGGGTAATGACCTTCGCTTCAGCTCGGTTGTCTTCTGGAATAAGCATGGCAGTGATATCACCATCACGGATATCTTCTTCCAGGGCATGTTTAACAACAGTTTCTATATCTTTTATTAGGAGCGAGTCGTTTAGCATGGAAATGTTCCGTCTGAGTTGGCGGGTATTATATCAGTCGTGATGTTTTGGTGAAGACGCGTATAGGTTCTTGTGATGGTGCAATGCTGAGACAGGGTTCATGTTCTTAACGGGTGCCGACACTTAATATTACTTCTTGGGGGTTAGTCGAAATAGTTAAAGCTGTTTATCTTAGATAATAGGGATATAATTGAAATCATTAGGAATCATCCAGAAGTTTTGGGGCTGGGTGGGTCAACAGGTTGCCAGCAGCCATAATAAAATAGGGCCACTGTTGGATGAGGGATAACCATTTAACCGTTATCGATGCAGAAAAACTCAAGCGGAGTTCATTTAAACTTCCGCAGTCCCTGCTTGTCCTTCAGAAAAATGCCAAAACCTTTCTTGTTTCCCAATTAGCTTCTGTGTTTGACCATGTAGATGACACCTTTTTTGATCTCGCTGATCGAGCTGAGAACAACAGGCAGCAAACTGTTTACTTTGATGCAATGCGTTTGATTCGGGTTGAGCGGAAGGTCATTGAGCACCACTTCTTTAATACACTGGCGAGCAACTTCCAGCGACTGGGTGATGAGAAATACCGAGGCCACTCTGCATCCTCACGAGGAGGACAGGGTCTTGAACTTGTTGAGAATGAGGACCTAGAAGAGATTATCGCTTTAGATACCATGGTATCTAAAGCCGCAGAACGCTGTAAGGCAGAACTTGAGTTCCTCAGCGTCCGCGTTAATTCATTGGTACCGGCCTTAATTTCAGCGAAAAACAATCCGGTCGGGCCGGATGAGATTTGCGAGGCATTCAATTCAGCCGTGGCTCATCTTGAGCTAAGCCTTCCTACCAAACTGGTATTTTTTAAATTATTTGATCGGCATGTAATGGTGTCTATCAAGGAATTTTTGGTACAGAGTAATCGGCATTTTAAGGAGATGGGTGTACTGCCCGACTTAGAGCTTAAGCGCAAAGCTAAAGTGGAAAAGCCCTCCTCCAATCAAACACCAAAAGAAAGTGGGGCAACCCATCAGCCATCTGGTACTAATACCACGTCAAAAAGAGGGGGCTCTCACCAAACCGGGCGGCCCAGATTTGGTCAATTTATTTCACAATTGCAAAATATGATGCAGTGGGAGACCAGCAAGACTACTTCAGGACTGACAGAAGGCAGTGAGCCGAGGGCAGTGTTAGATTCGCCGCAGCTGGCGTCAATGGTGGCTGACATTCAGAGTGAGTGGCGCCAACAGGTCAATGATCCTCGGCAGTCAGATAAAAGTTTGCTGGCGCTGATTGAAGAGAGCCTCAGTCGTCAGGGGGGTGGCGTGCTTGGTGCTACCGAGCGAGGTATAGTCGACCTGCTGGATAAGCTGTTTGCCAAGGTGAACACACAGGCTGTTGCCGCAGCAGAAATATCTCAAGAACTGCGCAAACTTGAATTACCTATTTTGCAGGTTGCACTCCAAGATGCCACGTTTTTTGACCGGGAAAAGCACCCGGCAAGACGATTGTTGAATGAGATTGCTGAGGCCTCAATAGGTTATACCGATGGTGTAGATGTTAACCAAGATCCTGTGGCAAAGGCGATTGCTCAGCTATCAGAGACACTTTATAGCGAGAACCCGCTGGATAACGCGGCCTTGACTCAATTGCTGCTTAATTTCATTGAGTTGGTTGAGAAAGAGCGGAGGCGAGTGGCCGTACTGGAACGGCGATTAATGGAAGAGGTGGCTGCCACTGAAAAGGTTAATCAGGCTCATCAGGCCGTGGTTAAGGTGTTGATTGAGAGAATACAGGGTAAAACGTTACCTAGGTTCCTTGTGAGTTTTGCTGAAGATGCCTGGTGTAAAGTGTTGTTCTTGGCCTACCTGAGATCTGGGGCGGACTCAGATGCTTGGCATACTCGAATCCAGCTATTAGATCAGTTGCTGACATCTGTCAGGAAAGGGCAGGCTAATGAGGTGGTTGGTGAGGAGGCTATACACTGCTTAGTTAAACAGATTCGGGAGCATCTTGAGGACATCTCCTATGACCCTTACGATTCTGGCCGGCTTGTGGGTGCTATGGAGCAATACTTTAAGGGCGAAGACTTCAGAGGTGAAAAACACCTATCTGAGAAGGGCGGAGAGTTGCCTCTGGGTGCAACCTCTGAGAATCTGTTGAAAGATGTGTTGGTTGAATCTCTTAGAACGGATATTCCTGGTGAATCCCCGTCCCTGGGTGAGAACCTTGGTGAGAATGAAGACGTAGCCGAGGATATTGATGATCAGTATTTGCGTCGGGCAGACAGTCTGACATCTGGCTCCTGGGTTGAGTTTGCGGGGGAAGAGCCCTCTAAGAGTCGCGGCAAGGTGGCAGGTATCATTTCTCCTTCCGGGAAGTTTATATTCGTCAACCGCCAGGGTTTTAAGATGTCGGAAAGGGATCGCCACTCCGTCGCTCTGGATTTACAGAATAAAAAAATCAAGCCTTTAGAGAAATCTCGACTCTTTGATAAGGCCCTCGAAGGGGTGGTGAAGGAGATGCACCATCACCGGTCTGGGCGTCAATAAGCAATTTTTTATCACAAATATATTGTCAATATTACTTTGTTGGTAATATTCGTACCTTTCCCTATCTAATAGACAATGCCTCTTGGGTTGCCTAGTATCCTGATGAAAAGTTGTTATTCAGTCATAGAGGATATTGACGATTAAGCATTTCACAATAGACCAACAAGGCTGGCTGGTGCAGGCTCGCAGGGTGCCATCTCCGAACTTTAACAGCCGGCCTGCGCAGACAGATGTCTCCTTGTTAGTGATTCATAATATCAGCTTGCCTCCGGGTCAATTTGGAGGGCCCCACATCTGTGATTTTTTTACCAATTCCCTCGATACCAGCTGTCACCCCTATTTTGAAGAAATTACAGGCTTGAAGGTCTCGGCTCACCTGCTGATAGACCGTGAGGGTCATCTCACCCAGTTCGTTTCCTTTGATGATCGCGCATGGCATGCGGGTGAATCCTGCTACGAAGGTAGGGATAATTGTAATGGTTATTCCATCGGAATTGAGCTGGAGGGTGCTGATGACATACCCTACAGTGATCATCAATATGAAGTTTTGGCGGCGGTAACTCGGTCGCTATCACAGCAATACCCTACAATTACAAAACAACGGATTGTTGGGCACAGTGATATAGCGCCTGGCCGGAAGACGGATCCTGGCCCAACGTTTGACTGGCAGCGTTATTTTTTACTCATGGGAGTCTGATATGGAGTTTATTGTCATCGTCATAGGCTTGTTCATTTTACATCGTGCTGGTTCATTGCCTTCCTTGCAGAAGGATGCTTGGTACCGGGGTTGGACGACCCGGCTGAGTGCTCAGCGTTGGTTAAAGATTGTTCCCCATGGACGATTATTTTTTTCGCTGTTGTTACCGGTTTTATTGGTGGCATTATTATTGGTAGTGGTAGGTGGCCATTGGTTTGGCTTGCCACAGTTTTTCTTAAGCCTATGTATCTTCCTCTATTCCTTGGGCCGGGGTGATCTTGAAGAGCAGGTCGAGGGGTACCAGAACGACTTGAAACGAGATGATTTACAGGCGGCCTATCACGATGCAGCAGATTTTAATCCAGCCCACCAAGAGGGTGAGGCAGAAAACTGGGGTCAGTTGCATAACGAGGCATTGGGTGCTATTTCCTATCGCTATTTTGAGCGGTATTTTGCGGTAATGTTTTGGTTTATGTTGGCTGGTGCACCCGGAGCTATCCTCTACCGGCTATCGGTTTTGCATTCAGATATGTCTTTGGATGATGCCGCAGATAAATCCATAGTTGTGCGCTGGGTGCAATTGATGGAGTGGTTGCCCGCTAGGTTGATCGGTATATCTCTTGCCTTTGTGGGTAATTTTACAGCTTGCCTTGAGCGCTTACGTGGCACATTGTTTTCGATGTCTGGCAGTACCGTAGAGGTGGTAGCAAGCTACGTTTCAGCTGCATTGCAGTCAGGCAGCGTTGAGGCTGATAGTCCTCCTGTCAGGGAAATGGAAGTCAGTGAGATTCGTGCGCTCTTTTCACGGACATTGCTATTCTCACTTTGCGTGATCGCATTGTTGGTGATGTTGCTGTAAGTATTGGTCTTGCGATGTGGTTTGATTGGCTTAATCGTTGTGCCAGCGAAACATGATGCCTGCCAATGTGACAAAAAGTAGTGTCATTATGACCAGAACCCCTAGCTGGGGAATAATGTCAGTAAAGCCGGCACCTTCCAGCATCACACGCCGGGCAGCCTTGACCAGGTGTGTTAGGGGCAGCATCAGTGAGAAGTCCTGAAGCCATTGGGGGGCATCGTCCAGTGAAAACCATAATTCCGAGAGCAGCAACATAGGGAAGCTAATGAGGTTAAGTAGCCCGTTAGCCAACTCTTCACTGGCAGTTCGTGCTGCCATCAATAGTGACATGCTGATGATAGATAAATTTCCAACGACAGCTATCAGCAACAATAGTAGGTGGCTGCCTACCATCATAAAATCAAGAAAGATGTCGCAGGCAATAAATACCAATATGGTGACAGAGAGCATGATAAATAGTCGTGAAAATGCCTGAGAAAGTAGAAACTGCCAGGCTCTTAATGGCGTCGCTTGTAGTCGCTTCAGAACCCCGTTTTTTCGATAGCGGACAATTACATAACCGATTCCCCACAACCCGCTAAACATCATGTTCATGGCCAGAATCCCGGGTATCACCCAGTCGATATAACGTATAGGTTGGCCTTTAATTTCTTCCCGTTGCCAAGGCTCGGTTGTGTCAGATTTCAACAGCTTTTCTAACAAGCGCCCTTTTGCTGACTCCGGGTTTACCCAGTAACGCAGCGGTGCTTCAGTGGTAATGAGAATATCCAGTTGGTGAAACCGTACCCGGCGAAGGGCTTCTTGAGCGTCGGTGTACACAATCAGCTGTATGGCCGGTTCTTCGGTAAAAATACTGGTTTGTGTTGAGCTGCTGGTAACGAGTAGTCCGGCACGAAAAACCTCTTGGCTTTCGGATGAAAAGGCAACGGCTAACACAATAACAATAAATGGGGTTGCCACGAACGACCAGAAAAGTGACCCCTTATCCCGGTAATATTCACGATTTCGAGCCATCCACAAGGCAAGTATTTCTTTCATAGCGTGTTGTTACTCCCTTAGCCTATGGCCCGTTAACTTCAGAAACAGGTCGTCGAGTGAAGGGTTTTTGACCCGAAGAGAGCGTAGGTTGATATTGAGAGAAACCAGTTCAGAGAGGGTTTTCTCCACGGTACTGGTCGCAATGGCTATACAGTCTTCCCGCTCTTCAGCCGGGCTGGTTAAGGCGTTAATGTCGCCATGGAAGTCACGTTGGTCGATACACACATAACTGTGGTCGAAATATTGTTGGAGCAGTGCCTCCGGGGAACCATCAACAATGATTTTCCCCTTATCCATAATCACTAACTGGTCACAGAGCAGTTCAGCCTCTTCCATATAGTGAGTCGTTAGTAATACGGTTTTTCCTTGAGCTTTTATGTCTCGGATCAAAGACCAGAAATTGCGTCGTGATTGGGGGTCGAGGCCAGTGGTGGGTTCATCAAGAAAGAGAATCTCCGGGTCATTAATGAGCGCAACAGCCAGTAATAACCTCTGCCTTTGCCCTCCGGACAATCGTGTGGCATAGGTATCAAGAAACTCTTCCAGTTGGCACAGTTCTATCAGGTGATCAATGGACTGGCTGCGGGGATAGAGCTTGGAAAACAGGGTTAGAACCTCGTGGGTTTTCAGGTAATCCATCAGCGCAGTAGACTGAAACTGGATGCCGGTTTGCTCTGAAAATTTTCGGTCCCTCGGCTTGCCTTTATACAGTACCTCTCCAGAACTGGGTTTTTTGATGCCTTCAATAATTTCAATGGTCGTGGTTTTGCCTGCTCCATTGGGGCCTAACAGCCCAAAACATGCCCCCTGTGGAATGGAGAATGAGACATCATCTACCGCCTTCAGTGAACGGAATGATTTGGTCAGATTTCGTACTTCAAGAATAGTTGTCATGTAGCCTAAGTGTATAGCATCCATATGATTATCTGTTAGGGTATCGCCCATCTTGGGGAGAGTTTATGACACCACAAAATGGCACTGTGAGCTGGGGAGAGGCGCTACGGGTTTACACTCGCCCCCAGGTGATCACTATGCTTTTTCTAGGCTTTGCTGCGGGACTGCCGTTGCTGATGGTTTTCTCAACCCTGTCTGCCTGGTTGCGGGATGTAGATGTTGCTCGTAGCACCATTGGGTTTTTCGGCTGGGTCGGTATTACCTATTCCATTAAAGTCCTATGGGCGCCGGTGGTAGACCGGCTGAAACTTCCTTTCCTGACGAATGCTCTTGGTCAACGTCGTAGCTGGATGCTGCTGGGGCAGTTAGGTGTCATGGTGGGATTGGTTGCCATGGTTTTGACGGATCCGAAAATTTCTCTGACGAGTGTTGCTCTTTGTGCTGTGTTGGTAGCATTTTCCTCTTCCACTCAGGATATCGCTATTGATGCTTTTCGTATCGAGTCAGCGGCAGATGAATACCAGGGGGCCATGTCAGCGAGCTATATTTTTGGCTACCGCTTAGCATTGTTGGTGGCTGGGGCCGGCGCTTTATATATCGCCGATTGGTCAGGCTGGGATGCAGCCTATCTTACGATGGCTGTGTTGATGCTAGTGGGAGTGATTACCGTTCTTTTGGTGCCAGAGCCAGAGCGATATGTGCCACCTGCCACGGTTAACATGGAGGAAGGATTAAAGCATCGGCTCCACGCAGATGAGCCGGGATTGTGGCACCGCCTTGAGGCTTGGTTTGTGGGGGCCGTAGTGGCGCCCTTTGTAGACTTTTTCAAGCGTAATAGTTCTTGGGCGCTGCTGATTCTGGCCTTTATTGCGCTGTACCGGCTCAGTGATATCACGATGGGTATCATGGCCAACCCCTTTTATCTGGATCTCGGTTTTACCAAAACGGAGATAGCCAACATCGGCAAGTTGTTTGGCTTTTTTATGACGCTTGCAGGATCGTTCTTGGGTGGCTTGATAGTTGTGCGTTATGGCATCTATCGCCCGCTACTTGCTGGAGCCGTGATGGTGGCGCTGACCACGCTGCTATTTGCTCAGCTGGCAAATGTGGGGGCAAACCTGAATTGGTTGGCGTTGGTGATTAGTGCTGACAATCTCAGCGGTGGTTTTTCCAACGCTGCGTTTATCGCTTATCTTTCCAGTATGACCAGTCGAGCTTATACGGCAACGCAATATGCCCTGTTCAGTTCATTGATGACGTTGCCCGGTAAATTTTTCAGTGGTTTTTCTGGCGTCATCGTAGATGTCAGCAGCTATCAGGTATTTTTTGTGTATGCAGCTTTAATGGGGCTACCTGCCATTTTCTTGTCTTGGTTGCTCTGGCGGCATGCGAGTCGCATAGATTCTTGAGGCTCGCCAGTTAGGGCTCTCAGTACTAGGGTTGCCAGCGCTAGGGTTCCCAAAGAAAGTCCGATAGTTTGACTCTGCCATTACAGATGATGACGCCTTCTCGTTCCAAGAGCTGTTTTTGTCTGATAAAGGCAGCACTCTCAGGTGGAAAAGCAATCTGGCCATTGGCTTTTAGGACGCGGTGCCAGGGAAGGGTTGTGTCTTTCGGTAATTGGCTAAGGGTGCGGCCAACTAATCGTGCACCATGAGGTAATTGGGCGTACTTTGCCACCTTGCCATAACTGGTGACAGAGCCTCTGGGAATGGCGTTGAGAGTGCTATATATCCTCGATTTAGGGTCGTTTTCCATACGTCATCATATTGTTGGCCAGCAGGCGGAGTCCAGCGTTAGCCTTGAAATCACTCCACTTCAGCCCAATGTAAGGCCTATCGCCTGTTTGAAGTCCCTGTTGTGAGATGATTTAGTTGAGATACCTACTACTACTTTTTATTGTGATGCCCATTGTTGAAATGTGGTTACTAATTACTGTGGGGCGTGAAATAGGTGCGTTTCCGACCATAGGGTTAGTATTATTGACCGCTGCTGTAGGTTTTTCCTTACTGCGACAGCAGGGCTTCGCTACATTATTTCGCGCTCGTCAGAAGATGGATGCGGGCGAGTTGCCCGCCATAGAGATGGTGGAAGCCATTATTCTCGCCGTTTGTGGCGCACTATTAATGACCCCAGGGTTTGTCACAGATGTTATTGGTTTTGCAGGGCTTGTGCCTGGCGTAAGACGAGGAATTGTTTCGCGGTTGGTAACACAAATGAATGTGGTGAACTACAGTGAGTATGAAGTACACTGCCGCGATCATGGCGATTGCTCGGATGCGGACTCCCGAACCTTGGAGGGAGAGTCTTGGCGAGAAGAAGACGATAATTCCAGTGAGAAGTGACGTCTAATGTATCTTGGGGTGATTTTATTACCGTCCCCTTGAAATACGCTGAAATGCCACCAGCAGTTTTTTCTTCTTCTTCCTTGCGACGAACTACAACACGATCGTGTAGGGGACGAATTTTCATTGTTTTATTCTCCAACATTTATGTTCTATCTTATTCAGCTCAACCGTAATAAATACAGCACTTGCAATACAAGTGCATCTGGTTGGAACCGACTTGAGTGTTATCTGGTGGCATTTCAGCTGTCTCTTATACACATCT